>JAGBBW010000016.1 GCA_017938285.1 Lachnospiraceae bacterium | reverse complement strand
TGCTGTCCACCGATTATACCGATGTGGTAACAGCCCGTGTCATGGTGACACCTTCGGAACAGGAGGGCTTTATCAAGAAAGTGACGGAAGCTACCTCCGGCAAGGCAGAAATCGAAGAAGAGGGTGAACTCTGGTTTGCCGATAAGGAAGGTGAAGTTCTGTTGTTCGAAGAATAGAACCGGTGACAAAGGAAATAATTCGCTGAAACAATGAGGACTTAGAAAAGGAAACAGGAAAGTAAAACCATGGATTTATTTCAATACATGAATGAAATGAAAAAAGAAAAAGAATCTCCTTTAGCGTCCAGGCTCCGGCCGACGACCTTAGAGGAGGTGGTAGGCCAGCAGCATATTATTGGCAAGGACAAGCTGCTGTACCGTGCCATTAAAGCGGACAAAATCAGTTCCGTTATTTTTTACGGACCGCCGGGCACCGGAAAAACTACGCTGGCAAAAGTCATTGCCAATACGACCAGTGCGGAATTTACCCAGATTAATGCCACTTCTGCGGGGAAGAAGGACATGGAAGAGGTCATTCAGGGGGCGAAAGAACGCCTGGGTATGTATGGCAAACGGACGATTCTGTTTGTGGACGAGATTCACCGCTTTAATAAAGGCCAGCAGGATTACCTGCTTCCTTTTGTGGAGGATGGCACAGTTATTTTAATTGGAGCCACTACGGAAAATCCGTACTTTGAGGTCAATGGGGCGTTGATTTCCCGTTCGGTGATTTTTGAACTGAAATCCCTGCAAAAAGAGGATATTAAGCAGTTAATTCTCCGGGCAGTAACGGATAAGGAAAAGGGACTTGGTTCCTACGAGGCGGATATTACGGAGGAAGCACTGGATTTTCTGGCAGATATGTCCAACGGCGACGCCCGCTCTGCCTTAAATGCCATTGAACTTGGTGTTCTGACAACGGACCGTTCCATGGACGGCAAAATCCACATTACGCTGGAAACCGCCCAGGAATGTATTCAGAAAAGGGTACTGCGTTACGATAAAGACGGAGATAATCATTATGATACGATTTCTGCCTTTATTAAAAGCATGCGGGGGTCTGATCCGGATGCTGCGGTATATTATCTGGCACGTATGCTGGCAGCAGGAGAAGAGGTTGCTTTTATTGCCAGACGTATTATGATCTGTGCGGCAGAAGATGTGTCCAATGCAGACCCGAATGCCCTTGTGGTGGCAACTAGTGCTGCCCAGGCAGTAGAGCGTCTTGGTATGCCGGAAGCAAGGATTGTTCTGGCACAGGCAGCCACCTATGTGGCCTGCGCCCCAAAGAGTAATTCTGCCATCTGTGCCATTGACAAAGCAATGGAACTGGTGCAGCAGCGGCGGACCGACCCGATTCCGCCATACTTACAGGACGCCCATTACAAGAGCGCCCACAAATTAGGTCATGGTCTGGGATACCAGTATTCCCATTCCTATAAAAACCATTATTCCGGCCAGCCGTATCTGCCGGAGGCACTGCAGGGAACCGTATTTTATGAATGTTCAGAGCAGGGGTATGAGGCTGTGCAGAAGAAGTGGTTAAAGAAATTGAAGGAGGAAAAGGAAAATGGCTAAACGAATTGCCGCCTGGGTGGGAATCGGCGTGATTGTGCTGATGTATGTGTTAAGTCTGATTGCGTCCCTTCTGGCAAGACCGGAGGCAAACCAGCTTTTTATGGCAAGTATTGTTCTGACACTGGTTGTCCCGCTTCTGTTGTGGATGTTCTTAAAAATGTATGAGCGGGCACATCAGAATGATGGAATTTCGGTCAGCGAGATGAGAAAAATCAACAAACGGATCAAAGCAGGAGAAAATCCAGAAGATATTGCCAGAGAAATTGAAGAAAAATTTAAAGACAGGGAATAAAGGCTATTTACAGCTTCGACAAAATCTGTTATCTTAATACAGGTGAGTATTAAAAATATAAAATTTCACGAAAAAAGAAAGGAAGTAAATTACTATGTCTATGTTAGAAAACTGGCGCAACGCTGCGTATGGAAAAGATATGAATTCAAGAGAGGGCCAGATGTTCTGGGGCAACTACTTTGCCATTGAAAAGGGAATTTATGAACAGCTCCTTGCCAATCCAAAGGATGTGGTAAAGGGTACCGTAAAGGAACTGGCAGAAAAGTATGAAACAGACACGTTCATTATGACTGGTTTCCTGGATGGTATCAACGACAGTCTGGTAACCGCAAACCCAATCGATACCATGGATGAGAATACGGAAGTTTCCCTGGAGTTTGATATGGAACTGCTGTACAAGAACATGGTAGATGCAAGAGCAGACTGGCTCTATGGTCTGCCGCAGTGGGACGATCTTCTGACAGAGGAAAGAAGAAAAGAGCTGTATAAAGAGCAGAAGAAGTCCGGTACTATCGTAAAAGAAAAGAAGGTTGGCCGTAATGAGCCATGTCCATGTGGTTCCGGTAAGAAGTATAAGTTCTGCTGCGGAAAGTAAAAAAGCACAGAAGGAAGAAGGGGAAGACAAATGGCTATAAATAGAGGAACGAAATATAAATCCTCCCTTGGACGGCGCAGCAGGCGTGGTCCAGGTATGGGAATGATTTGTGGAATACTGGTTGTTATTATCCTTGGTATTATTTTTGGAGTGATGGTGCATAAAGTATCCCAGAAGGATAAGGAAAAACAGCAGGGAACGCCGACGGCAACCATGACCCCGGCAGCAGACAAATCTGCGACACTGACACCGGAAGCGACCAGTACACCGGTACCGGGAACGCCAACACCGGTGCCAACACCAACGCTGTCACCAACACCAACCATGACCCCGACACCGACGGCAACACCTACGCCGGAAGTGACAAATACACCAACACCGGTGCCGACATCACCGGAAACAGGTCTTCCATGTACGCCGACACCAACCCCGACGGCAACCCCGACACCAACGGCAACTCCGACCCCATGGAATGAGAATTATCTCGTTGGCTGGGAAGATACAAGAGAAAAGGTAAATGTTATCGGTGCTTATGTTGGAACCACGATTCATACCCAGGAAAAGCTGGACGAATGGCTCAACAGGGCAGATACTACCGAACTGAATGCAGTGGTGATTGATGTCAAGGCAGATACCGGTAAAGTTACCTACAAGATGGATGTGGAATGGATGGAGGAAATAGGTCTCTGTCTGAACCATTACAAGGATATGAAGAGTCTGCTGGCAACATTAAAGGAGCATGGTATTTATACGATTGCCCGTGTCGTATGTTTTAAGGACAATTTTGTGGATGAGGTTTATCCGGAATATATGCTGTATAACAAAGACGGTTCCATGTATGTGGACAATGGCGGCTGTACCTGGATGAATCCATACAATGAAGATACCTGGAGATATATCGTGGATATTTCTGAACAGGCAGCCAGGGATGGTTTTGATGAAATCTGTTTTGACTATATCCGTTTCTCTACCAATGGCTTGAAGAATGTGGATTTTGGTCCGGAAGCAGAAGGTGTTTCCAGAGAGCAGATTATCACTGAGTTTACAAAATATGCGTGCAACCGCTTAAAGCCATTAGGAACATATGTCAGTGCTTCTGTATATGGTGCGGTAATCAAGAGTTCTGTTGACGCTGCCAGTGTGGGTCAGAATTATGTGGATATGTCCCGCTATCTGGACTACATCTGTCCGATGGTATATCCATCCCATTATGCCAATGGTTATGCAGGTCACAGGCTTCCGGATGCAGCACCGTATGAACTGCTCTTAAGTGAAATGCAGGGTTCTGTAAAGAAGTTAAGTGTGCTGGCAGAACAGCAGGAGACATATGCAGAATGTCGTCCTTGGCTGCAGGCATTTACTGCGTCCTATCTGAAGGAATATATCAAATATACAGGTCCGGTTATCCGTAAGCAGGTGGAGGCAACCTATGATGCCGGATACAGCAGCTGGTTCTTATGGAATGCTGCCGGAAAGTATGTGGATGGCTGTTTCCTGGAAAAATAAATTTTTTGATATTTTTTGAAACTTTTCGAAACGCATCTGCGTCTAATAAGTGAAACCAATGAAATGGCAGACAATGAATGGTTGTCTGCCATTTGGATTATGGGAGAAAGGACGGAGAGAATTATGAGAAAATTCAGAATTTATTCCAAAAGGGTGGCAGTGTTAGCGTTATGTGGTATAATAACAGCAGGTCTGACTGCCTGCGGCGCCAGTGCAGATAAGGAAAGTATGATGTATTTTTCCACAAATACCAGCACAGAGGCATGGGATAGCGGTGTTATGTACGACACCGCAGCAACAGAGGAATCGGTGGAGTACGAATACAAAATGGAAACACAGGCAGTAGTTTCCAACAAAACCTCTGCTTCTGCGGAAAGCGGTGCAGGAGATGCTTTAGTTACAACCACGGCACGGAAAGTCATCAAGACCGCCAATCTAAATTTACAGACGCTGGATTTTGACGGTTTTGCTGCTGCATTGGACCAGAAAATTGCGGAAACAGGAGCATATTTACAGTATGCCGATGTGTCCGGCAGTGATTATTACGGCGGCAGAAAGAGTGCCAATTATACCATTCGTGTGCCGGAAGCAAATCTGGATCTGTTTTTATCCGGTATTGAGGGCATTGCCACCGTTACAAACAAGACGCTTGGCGAAGAGGATGTTACCCTGAATTATGTGGATACGGAAAGCCGTATCAAGACACTGGAAATTGAACAGGAACGTCTTCTGGCACTGCTGGAAAAAGCAGAGGACCTGGATTCCATCATTCTGCTGGAGCAGCGGTTAAGCGAGGTCCGTTATAATATCGAAAGTTACCAGGCGAAGCTTCGGACCTACGATGACAGAATTACATACAGTACAGTGCGCATTTATGTATATGAAGTAACCAGAGTGACCGAAAAAGAACCGGAAACCGTCTGGGAGCGCATTAAGAATGGCTGGTCGGATACCATGTATGACATTTCTACCGGAGCGCAGGATTTCCTTGTGTGGGCGGTAGTAAATCTTCCATATCTGGTATTCTGGGGAGCAGTACTGGTAGTTCTTGTTGTTGCACTGAAAAAGAAAAAGGCAAAGCGTCTGGCAAAAAAATTACAGAAACAGAGCGAAAACAATGAAACAGAACTGGACAGTAAAGAATAAAAAAGATGATTTTGAGCAGATATGCAGGGAACATGGCATTACAGAAGTAACTGCCAGACTCCTTGTAAACCGTGGACTCAGTACAAAACAGGAGAGGGATGCATACCTGCATCCTTCTTTTTCGTGCCTGCCGTCACCAAAGCTTCTGAAAAATGCAGAAGCCGCGGCAGACATGATTGCAGAACAGATACAGGCAGGCAAACGGTTCCGCATTATCGGGGACTATGACGTGGACGGCATTATGTCCGTCTATATTTTGTACCGCTGCCTGACCGCAGCAGGGGCAAGGGTGGACTACCGCATTCCGGACCGTATCAGGGACGGTTATGGACTGAATTCGGATATGGTGCAGGAGGCAATCGAGGCTGGAATCGAGGTTATTGTAACCTGCGACAATGGCATTGCCGCCATGGAACCAATCCGTCTGGCAAAAGAAGCCGGCATTATTGTAGTACTGACGGACCATCACGAAATTCCGCTGGTGGAAACAGAATATGGCATGGAGAAACGTATGCCGGAAGCAGATATTATTGTAAACCCAAAGCAGGAAGGGGAAACTACCCCGATGACCGGAATCTGCGGGGCGGTGGTGGCCTATAAGGTCATGCTCTGTCTGGCAGAGCGGATGGGACTCCCAATGACTTTGCTGCGGCAGATGATTCCGTATGCTGCCATGGCAACCGTATGTGATGTTATGGAACTGCGGGGAGAGAACCGGACACTGGTGGCCCTTGGCATACAGATGTTAAGAGAATGCAGTGATTACGGTCTGAACGCCCTGATAGACGAAAACCAGATAAAAAGAGAGAATCTTTGTGCGTATCATATGGGTTTTGTGCTGGGACCTTGTTTAAATGCTTCCGGACGGCTGGATGTGGCAGTAAAGGGGCTGCGGCTTCTTCTTTCAGACAATCCGGCGGAGGCTGCAGTGCTGGCAAAGGAAATCACAGAATTAAACCAGACCCGCAAGGATATGACCGCAAAGGGCGTGGAAGAAGCAAAAAAACAGGTGCTGGCACAGGAAACCATTCCACCTGTACTGGTGGTTTATCTGCCGGAATGTCATGAAAGTCTGGCAGGCATTATTGCCGGACGCATCCGGGAAAAGTTCTACCGGCCGACCATTATTCTGACGGATGCGGAAGAGGGCTGTAAAGGTTCCGGCCGTTCCATTGACGGTTACCATATGTATGAAGCGCTATGTGAAGTTCAGGACCTGCTGACGAAGTTTGGTGGTCACCCAAAGGCAGCCGGTTTGTCCCTGCCAAAGGAAAACGTGGAACTGTTCCAGAAGCGGCTGGTGGAAAACTGCCGCCTGACGGAAGAGGAACTGACGGAAAAAGTGTCCATTGACGTGGTGCTTCCTTTTGGACTGGTAACAGAACAGGTCATTGAAGAACTGGCACTGCTGGAACCTTTTGGAATTGGCAATGAAAAGCCTCTCTTTGCAGAGCGGAAGTTAAAGCTTCAACGGGCAAGGGTCCTTGGAAAAAATGCCAATGTACTGAAACTGGACGCAGAAAATGAATATGGCAGACAGTTTGAGGTCATGTACTTTGGAGATATCCAGGAATTTGAGCAGGATATGGAGAGTGCTTTTGGAAAAGATGCCCTGAACAGGCTGTATCAGGGCAGGGAAAATGATATCCGCATTAATATGATTTATTATCCAGAGAAGAATGAGTTCCGGGATAAGGTGACGCTGCAGGCGGTGATGCAGTATTATAAGGTGTGAGAGTAAAAAGGACAGATGATGGATAAAATAAAACTACTTCAAAGTAAATTGAAGTTTGTTTGAAGTGACATTGAAGTTGACATTGAAGTGACTTTGAAGTAAAATTAAACCAGTTCAAAATGTTTGAGGTGATAGTATGTATCTGGAAGAAATCGTAGAAAATATTCAACTGGAAAATGATAAATTCGAATGTAAAAGCATGCTGAACCGTGAGGACGTTGTAGGCTGGTTGAAAACAATAGCTGGTTTCGCCAATGCTGGCGGTGGTGATTTCTATATTGGTGTGGAGGATAAAACAAATAAGCTGATTGGATTTGAACGGGTGGGTGCCGATAATGAGCGTAATTATTTTAACAATCAGGTGAATGAGCATTTGGTGCCGAGACCACAGATGACAATCTCGTTCCTGCGATATGAAATCAAAGAAAAAGAAAGATTTATTATACGTGTCCAGGTCCGGGAATCGGTAGTGAAGCCGGTAATTTTAAAGTACAGAAATATTCCGTCTATCTTTATGAGAAGAGAAGGATTTACAAATGGGGCAACCTATGAGGAAATCATTGAAATGAGTGTGAAGAGCAGGAATACCCAATATGACATACTGGTTTCGGATGTACCATACGATGCTTCAAAGTTTACAATGCTTCGCGAGTTTTATGCCACACATAATAATGGAAAAGCGTTACCGGAAAAAGCATTGCAGTCCATGGGATTTTACGATGAAAACAAAAAGCTTGCCAATGGTGCGATATTGTTTGCGGATGATTATCAGGAAAAGAAAACAGAGGTACAATGCTCAGTATTTTCAGGATTCAACAAAGGAAGTGAACGTATTGTAACAATAAACCGCTTTCATGGAAATATCATTGCAGTGATTCAATATATGATGGAATTTGTGACTCAGAGAATGAACCATACAATGATTAAGCTGGGGGATACAAGAAAAAATGTGGATGCATACCCGCAGCGGGCTTTGTTTGAGGGTGTGATAAATGCGGTTGCACATCGTGATTATTTTCTGGATGGGACCCAGATTCAGGTAGATATGTTTAGAGACAGATTGGAAATATCTTCCCCAGGCAGTTTTTACAGAGGAGAGAAAATAGGAAAAACCTATGACTTATCCGGAATTATTTCTAAACGACGGAATGAACTGATTGCCTCTGTCCTGGTGAGTTGTAATGTGATGGAGGCTGCTGGTACGGGATTCGATAAAATAGTGGAAGAGTATCAGGGGGCAGATGAACTGCATCGTCCATATATTTATTCTTCTTCCGATCATTTTACACTGGTATTGCCTGATTTAACGTATATGGATGGGGTCGGGGACAATAAAGCTCCGGTTCTTGCGTTTGTTCCAGTGGAAAATGGAACGATTTATGATGAGAAGGTGCTGTCCTTCTGTTATTATCAGGCACACAGGGTTTCAGAGATTGCAGAATATTTAGGAATTAGTGATTCGACCTATTTACGAAAACAGGTGCTTGGAAATCTGGAAGAACAGGGCTACTTAGAGTCCAGCAAAATTTCAAGGGCAATGTATTTTAAAACAAACCCGGAAATGGTAATGCTGAATTAAATTTGATAGAAAATAAAAAAAGCTATCGCTTTTTTGAAAAGAGTATGCTATAATAGTTCTTAATTATTTGCTGTAATGCAGTGATAAACTATAGGAGGATTCCCATGTATTCATTTGATGAAGTAAAAAACTTTGATCCAGAAGTTGCTGCAGCCATGGACTTAGAGCTTGGCCGTCAGAAGGACCACATCGAGCTGATTGCGTCTGAAAACTTCGTAAGCAAGGCAGTTATGGCAGCTATGGGCAGCCCGCTGACCAACAAGTACGCAGAAGGTTACCCAGGCAAGCGCTACTACGGCGGCTGTGAATTTGTTGACGTAGTAGAAAATCTCGCTATCGAGCGTGTAAAGGAAATTTACGGATGTACATACGCAAACGTACAGCCACATTCCGGTGCACAGGCAAATATGGCAGTGTTCTTTGCGCTGCTGAAGCCGGGCGATACCGTACTTGGCATGAACTTAGCCCACGGCGGCCACCTTTCCCATGGTAGCCCAGTAAACTTCTCCGGTTCTTATTTTAACATCGTGCCTTACGGTGTAAATGATGACGGTTTCATCGACTATGATGAAGTACTCCGCATTGCAAAGGAAGCTAAGCCAAAGATGATTATTGCAGGTGCCAGTGCATACGCAAGAACCATCGATTTCAAGCGCTTCCGTGAAATCGCAGATGAAGTTGGTGCATTCTTAATGGTGGATATGGCTCACATTGCCGGTCTGGTTGCTGGTGGTTCCCATCCATCCCCATTCCCACATGCACACGTAGTAACTTCTACTACCCACAAGACTTTACGTGGACCAAGAGGCGGTCTCATTCTGTCCTCCGCAGAGTTCGCGGACGAGCATAAGTTAAATAAGTGCGTATTCCCTGGTATTCAGGGTGGTCCTTTAATGCATGTTATCGCTGCAAAGGCAGTGTGCTTTAAGGAAGCTCTCCAGCCAGAGTTCAAGACCTACGCACAGAACATTGTAAAGAATGCAGCGGCATTAGCTGACGGCCTTGTGAAGCGTGGCTTTAACCTTGTTTCCGGTGGTACGGACAACCACTTAATGTTAGTTGACCTCCAGAGCATGGGCGTTACCGGTAAGGAAACCGAAAAGTTACTGGA
>JAGBBW010000120.1 GCA_017938285.1 Lachnospiraceae bacterium | reverse complement strand
GAAAGAGCACGCAGGACGCCATTGAATTCGCAGTAGCGGCATCTGCACTCAAGCACTCGATAGAGGGCGACTATAACCGCGTAAGCGTAGCCGATGTTGAAAAGCTCGCAGGCGGCGACGGCTCCGGCAGAGTACAGAGATAATAATAAAATTGATGTGATTTTTCCTTTGAGCTGTGGCAGTCTGTCATGGCTCAAAGTTGCATAAATGAAAGTAAGCAGAAACTTATCTGCCTTGTATGAAAAAGAAAAGAGAGGTACATAGTTATGGAACTTAGAACAGCAGCATCCCCAAGAGATGTAAAACATTATACAACAGACAGACTTCGTGAGGAGTTTTTAATTGATGATTTATTCCAGAAGGATGTCATTAAACTGGTTTACAGCCATATCGACAGAATTATTACCGGTTCCGCGGTACCGGTAAAGGAAAAGCTGGTTCTTACAGCCGGGGATGAGCTTCGTGCAGATTACTTCCTGGAAAGAAGAGAAATGGGCGTAATCAATATCGGCGGCGCTGGTGTGATTACCATTGACGGTAAGGAGTATGAAGTGGCTTACAAGGAAGGTATGTACATTGGCATGGGTGCAAAGGACATTTCCTTTGCCAGTGTGGATGCAGCGAATCCTGCAAAGTTTTATTTAAACAGTGCGCCAGCCCACAAGTCTTATCCAACGGTGCTGATCAAACCGGAAGGCACACCGGCAGAAGGTGTGGTTATTGTAAAAGATGAGAATAAGGTAGAGCTTGGTTGTCTGGCAGACGCAAACCACAGAACCATCTGCAAGTACATTTTACCTGGCCAGGTAGAGAGCTGTCAGTTAGTTATGGGTATGACAAAGTTAGAGGAAGGCAGTGTCTGGAACACTATGCCATGTCATACACATGACAGAAGAATGGAAGTGTATCTGTACTTTGATATGAAGGACGATGCACTGGTATTCCATTACATGGGCGAGCCGACCGAGACAAGACACATTGTAATGAAGAATGAGCAGGCAGTCATTTCTCCAAGCTGGTCCATCCACTCCGGCTGTGGTACAAGAGCGTATACCTTCATCTGGGGCATGGTTGGTGAAAACCAGGCGTTTGATGATATGGACGGTGTTGCCATGGGTGATATCCGCTAAAAAGTGGTTGTGACAAAGAGTGAGGAAGTCCGGCAAAGGGAAAAGAACCGGAGTGGGACTTCCTTGCTTCATGTGCAGAGGGACAAGTTCTCTTTGCTGTCTTTGCAAAAAGAATGCCAGGAATCGGACAGGCGGTCTGTCGTTTCTATCCTGCCAGATTCCTGGGATTCTTTTTGGATGAAAAGAACAGAAAGCGAAAGGAGCGGAAAAAGTTACTATGATTCGTGCAAAAATGGAAGAATATAAGGTGACGAAAAACAGTGCCGTATTAGAAGAAGTGAAAGCAGCAGCGAAAGACAATAAAAGGGCTGTGGCATTTTTGTTTACGGTAGAAAGTGACCAGTATAAAGAAGCACTGACAGAGGCTGCAAAGGAAATTGCTGCTTTAAAGAGAGACGAAGACGGTCTGTTTGTGGCAGAAGGAACCAGCCAGGAGGAACTTTTGGCGGAGGTTCTGCCGGTGTACACACTGTTTGAGTCCCGGTTAAACAAAAAGGAAAATTATATTGATCTGGTAAACCAGTGCAGGGCTGCGGTAAAGAAATATCCGGGAAGTAAGAAGATTTTTGCCATGCTGGCAGAAGTGCTGGAATATTTTTCTGAGGAAATTTTTGAACATTACAAGACGGTTCAGAGACTGCTTTGGGAGCAGTATGTGGCAGTTTCCATGGATATGACGGAAGAGGTTGCCTATGCTCTGGCAAAGGGATGTTTTTATAAGGCATTTTTGCTGGAAAAGTATGAAGACGATTTGAAGAAATTTGCGGTAAAAGAGTATCCGGCGGCATACTATGCCATAAAGCGTCTGGAACAGCGCTTTGAGCGTAACTAAGGAAGCACCGCAGGAAGGAGCAGAGAAGAGAATGAATAAGTTACAGTTTGATGTTATTTTAAAAACTGCAAGAAGCCTTGTATTAGAGCTGAAGGATTGCGGCTGCTACACCAGCGAAGAAGAGCATGTAGTTTATGTCAACGGTGTGGAAGCGGAGAGAAGCAATAAAATTGTCGTTTCTCTCTTTGATTTAAAGCCTGCTACTGCTTATGAAGTGCAGGTGAAGTTTGCAGACAAGGAATCTGAGGTGGTGACGGTCTGCACGGAAAACGAGTTTGTAACCCTGGATGTGAAGGAGTTTGGTGCCAAGGGTGACAATGTAAATGACGACACGTTGTTTATCCAGTGTGCGATTAATGCCTGTCCAAAGGGCGGCAGAGTGCTGATTCCGGCCGGGGATTACCGGATTACCACTCTGTTTTTAAAGAGTGATTTAATTTTAGAGGTGGCAAAGGGTGCGACGCTTTATGCAACAACAGACCGGACCAAATTCCCGATTCTCCCAGGTGTGATTACCAGCTACGATGAGCAGGACGAGTATAACCTTGGAACCTGGGAAGGCAATCCGATTGACTGCTTTGCCGGAATTATTACCGGAATTAACGTGTCCAACGTGCTGATTACGGGACAGGGTGTGATTGACGGCTGTTCCTCCCACGACACCTGGTGGAAGGACCCGAAGGTGCGCCGCATTGCATGGCGTCCAAGACTGGTGTTCTTAAATCACTGCAATAATGTAACATTGCATGGCGTCCAGTTCCAGAACAGTCCTTCCTGGAATCTGCATCCATATTTTTCGGATAATTTAAAGTTTATTGACTTAAAGGTACTGAATCCGGCGGACTCTCCAAATACGGACGGTCTGGACCCGGAATCCTGCTGTAATGTGGAGATTATCGGTGTATATTTCTCTCTGGGGGATGACTGTATTGCAATCAAGTCCGGCAAGATTTACATGGGTTCCAGGCATAAAAAGCCTTCGGAAAATCTGATGATCCGCCAGTGCTGCATGAGGGATGGTCACGGTTCTATTACCATCGGCAGTGAGATGGCAGGTGGTGTGCGCAACCTGACGGTAAAGGATTGTAAGTTCCTGCATACGGACCGTGGTCTCCGTATCAAGACCAGAAGAGGCCGTGGCAAGGACGCGATTATTGACGGTGTACTGTTTGAAAATATCGAGATGGACCATGTGATGACTCCAATCGTTATCAATGCCTTTTATTTCTGCGACCCGGATGGACACAGCCAGTATGTGCAGTCCAAGGAATATTTTCCGGTGGACGACCGGACACCATATCTTGGTGAGCTGAATTTCAGAAACATCAAGGCAGCCAACTGTCATGCGGCAGCGGCCTATATGTTTGGTCTGCCGGAGCAGAAGATTAAAAAGGTGACGTTTGAAAATGTCAGCTTCACGTATGCGGAAAACCCGAAGGCAGGAGTTCCTGCCATGATGGACGGCGCGGATAAGACGACAAAGTCCGGAATGTTAGCAAAAAATCTGGAGGTTCTGGAATTAAAGAATGTGACAATTTCGGGACAGGATGGAGAGGAACTCATGCTGGAGGGCGTGGATTCCTTTGCAAGAGAATAGCCGGAATTAAAAAGAAATGGAAAGGTAATGTTTAATACAGAATGAATTGTTTGCTGCTGTAAAATGCAATTTTGGTTCTGATGGAATAGGAAAGAGTATCAGAGTTAAAATTTCTTTTACAGCAGTATTTTTTATATTAGAGGAAAGTTCTCCATTTTTTGAGAACCCTTCCATACAGTCCCCGGATTTTCCGGGCATGACAAATGGACGAAATTTTAGAAGATGTAAAATCCTTCCTCAAATTCGCCATCAAAGTCATCATCCTCTGTCAT
>JAGBBW010000119.1 GCA_017938285.1 Lachnospiraceae bacterium | reverse complement strand
GTATCATTCCGTTTCAAAATACTCCTTGCAGTAGAGTCCATCCATTTCCCGGTACACATCCTCCAGCATGGTTAAAAGCAGCGACACCGCTTCTTCCCTGCCTTTTGCAAGACCATATACCGTAAGCTTCTGTTTTTTGTAATAAGGAAAAACGAGCTCTGTTGCCGGCAGAATATCAAACAGATTCTGTTCATTGGAGGGCTTTGTAATCAGAAAAATTCCCGGTACCGGTTTTCCCGCTTCCAGTTTTTTCTGGAATTTTCTTATTTTCCGCTCCACCTGTTCTCCTATGTATAATTTGTCGGACCATACAATCATGCTCTGTTCACCTCATTTTTATCATAACAGAATTTCTCCGGGAAGTAAAGAAAAAGTCATGCCGTATAACAGCTTCGCAGAAGTTCCACGCTGATTTTCTTCTCCATTTCATCCCGGCAGCCGTCCAGCGAATTACGTACATAATTCATGACTTCCGTATGGTTATTAAAGAAAACCGGAAGTTCCCGGAGCACTGCTGCCATCATGGCACGGTTGCGGATTCTGGAGCCTTCCTCCAATGCCGCACGGATGTCCAGCAGAAATGCCTCTTTTACTTTCTTTAAGTATCCTTCCTCCTGTTCTGCCGACTCTTCCGTCAGGGACGCATAGGCACTGCCGGAATTCAGACGCTGCACCATCAAAAGTCTCTGATACACTGCCGAAAGCATCAGCTCTCCAATCTGCTTTTCCATGGTTTCCTTCGCCAGCAGAAGCATAGGCTCCAGTCCCATAATTTCTTCAGAAACTGTCTCCATCTCGGTTTCAATACCTGCAAAGAGCTGTTCCGTGTCTGCTGCCTCCCCGGATAACAGTTGTCTCGTAATGTCTTCCGGACGGCGGCCTGCTTTCTCAGCACCCAGCGTAAAATACTGTTTTGTTAAAAGTACTGTCATCAGCGCATTGGCAATGGCCTGTACCGCACCAAGACATTCGGTGGTATTGCGGATATAGTCCGTACCACCCTTTAAGGCTGCCTTGCGCTCCTCATATTCTTCTCTTATCAGTTCGTTCAGTGGTCTGCTCTCAAAGAGTTTCTTCACCTTATCCAGTTTGGAATAGCTCTTTGCCATGCCCTTTGGCGTATACAGACCGGCAGCACTGCGGAGCATGTAATCAAACATCTCCACTCCCTGGTCATCCGACTTCTCATAAATGGAAAAGGCATTTTCCACCAATTCCAGAAATTTTCCCTTCGTCATACGCACCGGCAGACAGGACAACATTTCCTTGATGTGCTGGTTTACCAGTGCCGGCTCTTCCTCCGAGAAAATCCACTGTAAAATCTCCTTTGCCACTGCATCATTGTCCATCGGCACCGGCAGTTCCTGCACCTCAAACACAGCTTCCAGACGGTTCATTACGTATTCATATAAAATAAACAAATCTGTGTATGCTGTTAGTATATCCATTTTTGCAATAACTTTTTCACGAAGCTCTGCTAATTCTTTTACCGCTTCTTCATATGCTTCCGGTGCAAACGGTGCCAGAAGGGTCCGGCGGATAATATTGTACAGTGTTTCCTCCAGCTCCTTTGTCGTCTTTCCCGGCTTAATCCGTCCCTCTGCCTTGGATTCCAGCAGCATGGAAAGCTCCATGTCCATGTTATAATACGACAGAATCCCATACGCTGAAGCCATCCGGTTCATCAGTTCCGGCAGAGCCTGTTCTAAATTTCTTCCGGCTTTCATATCCCCTGTTAATTGATGTATTGTTCTTTCCATGATAATCCTCCTCTTGCAGGTTAAAATAACTGTTTTATCTTGTTCCAAGTATTTCCATTATCTTTCTGACATACCATCCGTTTGGTACCCAGCCCACGGTTCCTTCCGGCAGCAGCAGTCCATCCACCAGACTCGCCAGACCACAGATGCCAGACACCAGTACCAGTACCAGCATTCCCATCTGGTAAACCGTCAGATTGCGTATTCCGTATGCGGCTGCCAGCATAATACATACTATAACACAACTATACCCTATTGTGCAAATAAGTAATGACACAAATGTGGAAACCTCCAGTGCATTCCGTACAGCAAAACACCCCAGAAACACGGTTCCAAAAACCACCGGTACAGCCAGTGCACCCAGTGCACTGCCCACATACAGCGCACTCTGCCGGACCGGAAGCGTCCGCACTTTCTCTGCCAGCCTGCCATACCGCAGATTATGGAACGGCAGTACGGTATATACCGCCATCAGGCCTGCCATCAAAGCAAAAACCGCAAATATCGCCTGGATATAAATGGATTCCTGTGCCGGCTCCTTTACCGGTTCCCGGTCCACATCCGATGCTACATAAGTAACCTCAAAAGAAAACCGGTCTCCTTCCTCCGCAAGAAATCTTTCCACATACGCCCTGTATTCTTCCAGCGTCATCCCGCTTTCCCGTTCTGTCTTTTTTTCGTATTTCTGCAGAATCCCATAGCTTTTCGCCGTACAGATTTCCTGCATCATGGCTCCGGCCAGAATATCCCCCATCAGCATGGCACTTCCGGTCGTTTCATACAGCGTCACAATACGGTCGGTTTCTCCCTGTGCCACCGCTTCGGCAAACCCTTCCTTCAGCAGACACACCGCCATCAGCTCACCACGCTTTAATGCATCCGTCAGTTCTTTTTTGTCCCCCCTTGTCACATGGTACAGTTCCAGCCGTTCCATGGCCTCCACTACCGCCTGTGACATATCACTCCGGTCTTCATCCACAATTCCTACCGGTATCCTGCTTTTCTCCTCTTTTGCCCCATCCATGCACACCAGCATGGATACCAGCACCGCCATTCCCAAAGCCAGCAGTATCATAGTCTGTCTGCCATGAAGCAGCAGACGGAGACTCTGGGTCATGGCCATCTTAACTTCCCTGCACCAGTTTCCCATCACTGCACCTCCAGTAATCCTGCCATCAGCTGGACAAACCGCCGGTTTGGCATCCATTCTGCCACTGTCTCAAACTGTTCCGGCAGAAACTGTTCCGGAATCAGTCCTCCTAAAACCAGCAGTCCCACCAGCATAAGGCTGCATACAAACAGATAGGTCTGGCTGCTGTCACACAGCCACCCCAGTACCAGTACAGCCACAAGCCATGGAAGAACCAGCAGAAGTCCCTCCGGATATAATGCCAGTTTTTCTTCCTGCCAGCATAAAGCAAAAAAAACACCGCCACACAGCAGCAGATACGGCAGTCCGGCCGCTGCGGCAACATGCAGTCCGCTGGTATTCATGCTCTTTAACCGTCTGGTCAGTCCGCTTTTTTTCAAAGCAAGCAGCCGCAGTCCTGCTGGCAAAAAGCTGAACAGCAGCACAAAATATACTGCTGTATATTTATAATGGTCCGATAACGAAAGTTCTTCTTTCGCTTCCAGCTCCCGGTAGCGGAACAGTTCATCCTTGCCAAGCGCTGTAAAAATCAGTTCCAGGGAAACTTCCATATTGGCCGCATTCCTCTCGTCAGCCGGATACCCTTCTTCTTTCATCAGACGATACAGTGCCGTACAGTTCACCTCCACTGCCTCTATGTAATTCTCATACGCATCCATCACATGCCGCAGTACCAGTGCCTTGGTTGGATTTTTCATGGAAATTACCGCACGGACCGGCAGGTGTTCCATGTCAATCATGCTCTGCGCAAAGCTTTTTGGAATTGCCAGATACCCGTCCAGTTCTCCCCGCCAAAGCGCTTCTTCCAGTTTTCTTTCACTTTCTTCCACCAGTTCCACATACTGCTGGAAAACTTCATTTTCTTTAAAATAGTCCAGAAGCAGTCCGGCATACTCCGAAGTATCTTCATTTGCCACACCAAGTATCATTTTCCCGGTGCCGCTCTCCGGTTCCCTCTGTTCCCGGATATAGGAAAAAGTGCCTATTATAACAACAATAAGCACTAACATTCCCACCATATTCCACCGGTTTTTCCATCCTGCGGCTTCCGCACGCAGCAACAGCCAGACTTTCCTCATTTCCATCTCCATTCCGGGAATATTTTTATTCCTCCGGTTTCTCTGTTTTGCCCGGAACAATCCTTCTTACATGTTCATGGGTATACAGATGATCCGAACAGTATTCAAAATTGCCCTCACATTTAGAACAGAAACGAAACTCTAAATTTTCGTCATCCAGCTCTGTTCTGCCACAGATGGCACACTTATGCCTGGTAATTACTGTTCTTCCCTGATGGGTCGCCGTATTGCCTGCCCTCTGGGCCTGCTGTACTTTTTTGCGGTACTCCATTTTACGCCTCTGCTCCTTCGGGGAAATTCTCCGGTAATCCCTTGTGGCAAAAAAGAACAGAATAAAGTTCAGCAGAGAAGTTACGATAATCACCCTGGTGGCAGTATCTCCCATCCAGGCACTGTAAGCAATCATAACCGCATATAAAATACCAATATATTTCGCCTTAATCGGAATCAGGAAATTAATCCGTACCGTTGCATCCGGATAAATCGCAGAAAAGGCAAGCAGCATGGACAATTTGATATAATACGGGCTGATCTGCTGGAACCAGTAGCCCGGCAGGGGAACATACCCGCCTGCCACCGAACGTGCCCGCTGTGTAAACACAATCTCCGCACCATTTTCACCCAGCATCCCCATCAGATCCGCATACTGCACCATTCCGATGCCATACAATACAAAGCTTCCGATTACCGTAAACAGCATTCCGGAAAAAATGTACACATTAAACCGGAATTTACCCATGACATACTCCAGTGTAGAACCAATGGAATAAAAGCAGTACAGAATAATAACCGAAAACAGTCCGAAGCTGTCATAAGGCACCAGCACCCAGGTAAACAGCCTCCAGACCTGCCCATGCAGTATCTGGTACGGGTTCAGATATAAATATTCCAACATCCCCGGTACCGTCACCTGAAGGACATACCCGATACCCGTAAAAATCACCAGAAGCAGCGGCAGATTATCCAATGCGTACTTTCCATACTTCTGTTCCATTTTCATCAAAAACTTTCCCATATACTTCTTCCTTTACCTAAAATACATCCTTTTTATGAAGAATCAGTGCCACAATAAAAGCCAGCAGCACGGCAAAACCAAGCACGATATAAAATCCATACGGATTATCATGCCCCGGCAGCGGCACATTCATTCCATAAAAGCTGGCAATCATTGTCGGAATGGACATCACAATCGTTACCGTAGCCAGAAATTTCATTACAATATTCAGATTATTACTGATAACAGAAGCAAACGTATCCACCATGCCGCTTAAGATGCCATTGTAGATATTTGCCATTTCCATCGCCTGCTTATTCTCAATAATAACATCTTCCAGTAAATCTTCGTCATCCGGATAACGTTTTACTTTTTCGTTTCTTAACATTTTCTCAAAGACGCCTTCATTGGAACGCAGGGACGTCGTAAAATAAACCAGACTCTTCTGCAGTTCCAGAAGCTCAAACAGTTCTTTGTTCTTCTGGGACACATGCAGACGATCCTCGATTGCCTCACTCTGACGGTTCAATGTACGCAGATACTGTAAGAACAGCGTTGCCACCCGGTAAAAAATCTGCAGTATGAACCGCGTCTTTTTGTGGGTGGAAAAACCTTTCATCCGTCCGGACTTAATATGGGTCAGAACGGGAGTCTCCACTAAACATACCGTAATAATATACGCTTCCAGATGAACAATCGCCAGAGGCATGGTAATAAAACGGTCTTTTTCCTGTTTCTCCACTATTTCCTTTTCGATTGCCGGAATGTCAATTAAAATCAGCGTATACTCATCTTCTGCTTCAATACGTGCCCGTTCCTCCGCATCGAGTGCCGCCCGAAGCACATCTTCTTCTACCTGGCAGATACTGGATATCTGATGTATCTCCTGGGGTGTGGGGTTTGTCATGGAAATCCAGCAGTCTTTTTCTACTGTGTCGATTTGTTCAAAGTGGTTTCCTTCCATTGTCTTAAAAATTTCAATCATAACCCACGCCTCCTTTTTTTCATATTATAGTTTTCTAATTAGTATTCGTCAAATGAATTTTTCCTAAACAGCTCTTTTTCTTCCTGATTATCTTCCGATTCTGCTGCCGGCCGCTCTGTTCTTGCCTTTGGGTACAATTTTGCTGCCACAAACAGCAGAACCACCCCGGACACCGCAATGGCAATGATACCCACATAAGTACTGGTGATACTTTCCGGCAGATTACTTAAAATATCCGCCGAACCGTTCACACAGGCATGAAGCAGAATGGACGCCCAGATGGAATGAAAATATTCTGCGGTATAGCCTAAAATCATGCCAAGCACAAAAGCATACACTCCCTGGATCAGATTCATATGGTATACCCCAAATAATACCGCCTGTAATACATTTGCCGCCATAAACGGCATAATTTTCTGCGCCTTCTTTAACGTAATGCCACGGAACAGAAATTCTTCCGCCAGCGGTGCCAGAATGACAGTCACGATAAGAGAAAGCCAGACATTGCCGCCAATCAGGGTTTCCATCAGTTCACTGTACGCATTGGTCATATCCTGTGGCAGAACCGGATACACCGCATTCAGACACATGGAAATTAAAAACTGCAGGGACAGTCCCAGACAGAACATGGCGGCAAACAGTTTTCCATTCATGACCTCTTTCAGCTTAAAATCTGTTGCCGGCCTGTGGACACTGTACCATAGCGCTCCTACCACCAGGGTCAGCAGTGTGGCAAATCCCGTAATTATCATCAGAACATCTGCCGACAGCATCTGCTCCAGCATATACTCTGCTGCTTCCATTTCATTTGTAACGCCCTGCAGTCCCGCCTTAATCCCCAGCAAAACACCGGCGACAATCATTCCAAGAAACGAAGCCGCATACTGGCACAGCAGTGCTGCAAGAATTGGGGCAAAACAGCCTAAAAATTTTCCTGCTTTTTTCATCTCACATCCACCTCCCTATATAAAAAGGACTGTCCTGCCATGTTTCCACAGAGTCCAATCCTTTTCTTTACAAACCTTCCTTTGTCATGTGCTCAATTGTCTGTATTATATGCTCATGGGCCAGTTTTTCTGCCAGGTCACCATCTCTTTTGCGAATTGCCTCCAGAATAGCGGCATACTCTCCATTGGACTGCATGGCCCGCTCTTCCTTTCTCAGGGACTGCTTACGGATGCGCTCCAGATAATGATGAAACGTGGTCAGCTCATGCTCCAGAATTTTACTTCCCGAAGCCTTATAAATGCTGGAATGGAACTTATTGTCCAGCTCCACAATCTGGTCGGCATGCTTTTTTCTGGCATGAAATTCCGACAGGTAAACGATTTCCTCCAGTTCCTCAATTTCTGCTTCCGTAATACGTTCACATGCCCAGCGGGCAGCCAGCCCTTCCAGATAAGAACGGATTACATAAATATCCCTGGTGTCCTTCAAAGAAATTCCGGTCACATACGCACCTTTATTTGGCACAATTTTCACCAGACCCTCCAGCTCCAGCTGACGCAGGGCCTCCCGGACCGGAGTCCGGCTGACGCCAAACTCCGCTCCAATGGTGGCTTCTTTTAATTCTTCATTTTCACTATACTTTCCAGACAGGATATCCTCCCGGATACGGTGAAACACCCTGCCGCGGAGAGAGTACTTATCAGTCACTTCTGTCTGGACAGCAGTTCTGTCCCTGCTCTCTTCCATTTCAATCTCCATTCCAGAAATTTTTTGTATTAACAGCACTTAGCAATCGTATCCATAATGTAATCAGCAAATTCTGCACCTGTTACACCAGTGTCACGACCGGTAATCACATACTTCTTCTCTGTTACAGTACAGATATCCAGTGCCTTGTAAAGCTTATCTGCCTTATCTGCATAACCGATATGTCCAAGAAGCATTGCTGCTGCACGAATCACGCTGCATGGGTCTGCATACTTGTCTCTGCCCTCAGTTACCATACGAGGTGCAGAACCGTGGATTGCTTCAAACATGGCATACTTCTTACCAATGTTTGCACTTCCGGCAGTACCTACACCACCCTGGAATTCTGCTGCTTCATCGGTAATGATATCGCCGTACAGGTTTGGAAGAACCATAACCTGGAAATCACGTCTTCTCTTTTCATCAATGAGCTTTGCAGTCATGATGTCAATATACCAGTCATCTGCAGTAATGTCCGGATAATCCTTTGCGATTTCACGGAACGTATCCAGGAACTTACCATCGGTAGTCTTGATGATGTTTGCCTTGGTAACTGCAGTTACTCTTGTCTTCTTGTTTGCCTTTGCATATTCAAATGCTGCACGGATGATACGCTCACAGCCCTGGCTGGTTACTACGGTAAAGTCAACGCCAAGATCTTCTGTCACATGAACACCCTTGCTTCCTACTGCATAAGCACCTTCGGTATTTTCACGGTAGAAGGTCCAGTCAATGCCCTGCTCCGGAATGCGGACCGGACGGACATTGGCAAACAGGTCCAGTGCCTTTCTCATGGCAACATTGGCACTTTCCACATTTGGCCATGGATCACCCTTTCTAGGTGTAGTTGTAGGTCCCTTTAAAATAACATGGCATTCCTTTAACTCTTCCAGAACATCCGCTG
>JAGBBW010000118.1 GCA_017938285.1 Lachnospiraceae bacterium | reverse complement strand
GAAATTTGTACTGATGTTTGCCTTAATCAGCTGTGCCTGCGCATCGGTCATGTAATTAAAAAACCGGCTCAGTGCAGCAAAACCACAATGAGGACACACGACCGCATCGTACTTTAAGGAATCTACCGTCTGGTATCTTGGACGAAGGTCGCTGTCCTGGGACAAAAGCTTTGCCTTTCCGGTACGAACCATCTTTGTCTTAAATTCCTTATCACATACCTTACAGGTAAATGTCTTTTCAAAAATCAGGTCTGCTTCTTTTACTTCCACAGCTTCAGCTGCTTTACCACTCTGTGCGGTTTCCTTCTTCTCGCTTTCAAATAACTTCATCCCGGAGAGATTGCCAAGTCCCAGGGATTCCAGTCCGGAAAATAAATTTCCCATTGTTACACCTCCATAAAATTTATCCTAACTGTTCTATGCCACATTGCTCTCCTGCCAATTACTGAGGCTTGTAAGAGCTCTTCATGGAAACAATCCGGTTGAATACCAGATGTTCCGGTGTCGAATCCTTGCAGTCTACACAGAAATAACCGTTACGCAGGAACTGGAAGCTGTCATATGCCTTTGCCGCAGCTACACTTGGTTCTACGAAACAGTTGGTCAGAATGGTTCTGGAATCCGGATTCAGATTCACAGTGCCATCCTCATTATATACGCCCTTTTCCTCATCTACCAGGTTTTCATATAAACGTACTTCACAAGGAATGGCAGTCTTTGCCGCTACCCAGTGGATCGTACCTTTTACTTTTCTTCCTTCAAAACCGGAACCGCTCTTCGTTGCTGGATCATACGTACAATGAACTACGGTCACCTTTCCGTTTTCGTCGGTCTCATAACCGGTACAGGTAACAAAATACGCATTCATCAGACGCACTTCGTTGCCCGGGAACAGACGGAAATACTTCTTTGGAGGTTCAATCATGAAGTCGTCACGGTCGATGTAAAGTTCTCTTCCAAACGGAAGCTTTCTTTCGCCAAGGGCTTCATTTTCTAAATTGTTTGGAGCGTCCAGATATTCTATCTGGTCTTCCGGATAATTGTCAATCACTAACTTTACCGGGTCAAGCACTGCCATGACACGGTTTCTTTTTAATTTTAAATCCTCACGGATACAATACTCAAGCATGGCATAATCCACCGAGCTGTTTGCCTTGGAAACACCACACAACTCCATAAAGAGCTGTAATGATTCCGGTGTGAAACCACGGCGGCGCAGTGCAGCAATGGAAACAAGACGAGGATCGTCCCAGCCGTCCACCGTACCATCCTCTACCAGACGCTTGATATATCTCTTACCGGTAATTACGTTGGTTAAGTACATCTTGGCAAATTCAATCTGCTGTGGAGGATTTGGATACTCCAACTCCCTTACTACCCAGTCATACAACGGTCTGTGGTCTTCAAACTCCAGGGTACAGATGGAATGGGTAATTCCTTCAATGGCATCCTCAATCGGATGGGCAAAGTCATACATCGGATAAATGCACCACTTATCCCCGGTATTGTGATGGGTCATTCTTGCCACACGGTAAATAACCGGGTCTCTCATGTTAATATTTGGAGAAGCCATGTCGATTTTTGCACGAAGCACCTTGGTTCCGTCCTCAAATTCGCCATTCTTCATTGCTTCGAATAATGCCAGATTTTCTTCCACGGTTCTGTCACGGTATGGGCTGTTCTTGCCCGGATGCTCGAAGTCACCACGGTATTCCCTGATTTCCTCAGCAGTTAAGTCACAGACAAAGGCTTTGCCCTTCTTAATTAACTTGACAGCAGCTTCATACATCTGGTCAAAATAATCGGACGCAAAGAACAGTCTGTCTTCAAAATCGCCGCCGACCCATTTTACATCCGCCTTGATGGACTCAACGAACTCCGTCTTTTCCTTGGTCGGATTGGTATCGTCAAAACGGAGGTTGAACTTACCGCCGTACTTCTTTGCCAGTCCATAGTTTAATAAAATGGATTTCGCATGTCCGATATGAAGGTAACCGTTTGGTTCCGGTGGGAAACGGGTTACAATCTGGGTATGCTTGCCCTCTGCCAAATCCTTTTCAATAATCATTTCGATAAAATTTTTAGAAACAACTTCTTTTGCTTCCGTATTCTTTTCTACGTCTTTTACTTCTTCAGCCATGATTTTTCTTCCATGCCTTTCTATTTGTTCAGGTTAAATTCTAAGCCCGCGTTCAAAAAGCAGACTCCCATACCTTGTATCATATCATATCTTTCAAAAAAATAAAAGGGGGTGCTGACGTTTTTTTCGGAATCATGTTCGTTCGCACCAAGGCAGCAGGTGTCCGAGTGCTCTGTAAACAGTCACACTATCGATTCTGCCTCTGCCGGTACTCTGCCAGCAGCAGGTCCACCACCCGTCCGTAACTCTGTGTACCGTCCGTCTGGTCATTGACCTTAAGGTAGGTATCGTTCACCTTTTCTGCGGTTTCTGCAATTACCGTCTTTTCAAACTGGTCCCAGTACTCGTTGTTGGCGGCCAGATCCCGGATAACTGCTTCACTGTAATGTTCCCGGTAAACCGCAAAATACCGTTCGGCGTCTTTGCCATACAAAGCATTTCCGGTATAAATCAGTGCCAGCATAGTGCCGCTGTACTGTAAATCCAGAGAATCCGAAGCCATACATGCCCGGTACGCAATATAGTTCGCCTCATCTTCCCGCATAAAGCCCCGGAGATGAGCCAGTTCATGACACATGGTTGCACCAATGGAATATGGTGAAATATCAATATTCACATTTGCCTCCATGGTCCATGGCGTAAACACCCCGGTAATTTCCGTATAAGACATCAGTCTTGAAAAAAAGACCGGTTTGGGCGCCGGATACCATCCGCCAAACACCGTATATTCCTCTGCCAGTGCCTGATATGCAGCCTTTGCCTGCTTTCCCATTTCCCGTTCCGAATAAGGAAGTTCGTACACACCTGCTTCATTTTCCGTTGTCAGCTGCGCCCGGAGTGCTACCGCCTGGTCTGCCAGCTCCACCAAAAGCCCTTCCAGTTCTTCCACCGTGGAGTCTTTTACCTCAAGTCCCAGATGATACGCCACAGGATAGCGGTGATAATTCACGCCGCAAAGCAGCACATACCCAAAAAATACCACCGCAATCAGACAAAGCAGATTCTGAAACATGGTCATCAAAAGCAGAAAGCGCTGTTCCCCTGCCTGATCCGGCTTTGTTGTTTCTTTTACACGCACCACCCGCACCAGCTGGCGGATTATCAGCCCAGGCAGCACAAAAGGCCCTGCTGCCACAATCAGCTCCATCAGGGAAAACGGCAGCCAGCCGGTCAGAATTCCCATCACCTGGGACAATACTTTATAAATTCCGGTGGCAAAGATTCGCTCTGCCACATCTGCGCTGCTCTTCACCCACTGGGTACAGATAATTCCAAGGGGAATGAGAAGCAGCAATATGTTTCTTTTTCTTAATACTAATTGTTTCATCATTCTCTGTTTACTTTCTATTCTTCCGGTTCCACCCACTGAATCAGATAATTTCTGCTTCCTTTTCTGATGTAACCTGGATGACAGTAATCTACCTCTTTCATAACATAGCCAGAACACGGCTGCAAGGTTTCGTCAATAAAAAATGCTCCCTTTTCATCACAAACCAGAGTTTTTCCATCCACAAATGGAAACGAAATATCCTGATACTCTGCCAGAATATTTCCTTCATAGTCCAGAATATGGGAAAAACTATGATTTCCGGCAATAATATAGTTTTCACCAAAATTAATCCATAAATAAATTTCTTCCGTCAGTTTTTTACTTCCATGACAGACAGCATAATATATCTGCTCCGTCAGACCATTTTTATAATCCTGGTAACTTTCTCCGGATATTCCGTAATACAACCCTTCCGAATACTGATATAGCATTCCATAACAATGCTGGTATTCTTCCGGCAGCGGAACCTGCTCTTTGGTATGGATATTATAAACAACTTCTGTATACTCCTCAGAATAATCCAGTAGTTCTCCCCGAAGTTCCATAATCTCTGCCACAAGCCACCCATTAATCAGATTCGTCCGGTTCCATACTGCGTGATTGCTGAAATCAAAGTACCGGCGTTCTACATAAGCTTCCACATATTCTTCTTCCGTATACCCCTCCTTCGTAACCAGATACCGGATATTAATACAACCATCCCCTGCAATCACAACAGCTGTACCAGATGCATCCGGCAGGGAAGTAATGTATAATTCCATCTCCTTAGCTCCTGCCATATCCTTTGTCAATTCAAAAATCAGCTTTCTCGTTTCTGCATTATAATAATGCACACCATAATAATTTTCCGCTTTGTTGTAATCCAGCTCAATTCTCATTCCCTGACGGTAAAAAACCTGACGGTAAAACTGACGTCCATTTTCTGTTGTCATCAGTCCCCCTTCACAGGCATATTCATACAGCTGTTTTCCAGACCGGTCAAACACATGGGTAATTCCGGTAGCGTCCTCGAAGCTCACCCAGTCCTGGTCATAATAAACAAACTTATCAAATTCCGGTTCTGTCAGCCAGTTACCCTCCAGATCTGTCAAGCCATAATACCCATTTTTTCTTGCAACATAAACCTCTCCCAGATAACGGAACACTTCCGCTTCCATCTCCGTTATGACACAGTCCGTATCATCTTCCAGTACTCCTGGTGTATTTCCTCCCGGTTTCTGCGTTTCTTCAGGTACTTCTTCCGAGGTCTGCTCTTTTTCCATTTCGTACCCTGCCATACTGGAAACCTGCAGTTCCTCATTGTCTTCTGCATGTTCCCAGCCCCGCTTCAAAAGACTTCCTGCCAGAAGGACCAGACAGATAACCAGAGCCAGTGCCAGTACACCCGCCACAAAAAGAGGTGCACGTTCCTGTTTTTTCTCTTCCCGCATTATCCCGCCTCCTACTGCAAAAATTCTTCCAGCATATAATATAAACCATCGACTATAATTCCTCTGGAAAAAAGCCCGTCAATCCTTCCTTCCAGTTCCACCTTCCCGCACCGGTTCAGTGTTTCATCAATAAAGTAAAGTTCATCCCCATCCTGCACCAGCATTTTCCCATTCACAAACGGACCGCTGACCGCATGATAAGTTGCCATAACCTCACCGTTCCCATTCACTATATCCACGATGTCGTCACGACCGGCTATAATAAATGATTCACTAAATTCCACCCAATCGTAAATCTCATCTGTCAGTTTCCTGTTTCCTTTGCAGAGAGCATATTTTTCCTGCTCTCCACCTGCCAGACGGACTGCCATGGCATTCCCATATCCTTTATCATACAGGACCACCTCCCCCTGGTATTCTGCTGGAAAAGGAACCAGTTCCAGTGTATCTACATTCAAAAACGCCAGATATTCTTTATGGGTATCCACGAAAAAATCTGGAAGCGTGTCTTTTACCCTCACTTTTATCCAGCCATTGCTCAACATACAATCTGTCCAGGTATAATCCTCAGGATAATAAAACTGCCTGTTGCTGACCTCTGCCGAAAGCGGAATCTCCCTGCGCTCGCAACCATTTTCCGTAATATAATACATCGTATTTCTTATCCCATCACTCTGAATGGCCACTGCCCGTCCAGTTTCATCCGGAAGCGTAAAAATTCCTGCTTCTTCATAACTGCCCACGACCCGGTACAGCTGCTCAAATGTTTTCCGGCTGTAGTATTCCACACCGTAATAATCCTCTTCCAGAATTTCCGGTATAGTCGTTGTAATTTCCATACCACTCATATAAACTCTGGCAGTCCGGTACAAGTGCATATCCTCACTCCGCATACGGAATGCCAGCTTGTCTTCATACAGCCGATGCAGTTTTCCCTGTTCGTCATACACATAATAACACCCCTCTGTTTCAAACTCCACCCAGCCGGTGTTATCTATATAACTGCAGCGTTCAAATTTTAACGGCACCAGAACTTCCCCGGTAACCGAAACCATTCCCCACAAACCGTCCTTCTTTACCACACAGACAGTACTGTTTCTGGTTACTGCTTCTGCAAAATCATACCCAGTCCCCAGATTCTTCACCATTGCTTCGGTATCTGCTGCGGTCCCCAGACGCTTTTTCAGATAGTTGTCCATATTGGACGTACTCTCCTCCAGCATCTCCTCCACCATGTCCGTCATTTCCTGCAGAACCGGTGGCTGGCCGGACTCAGACTCCTGCCCCATAACCGTCTTCCATATTGTAGAAATTATTACGCCTGCTATCAAAAAGAGAACCAGAAAGAGTCCGCCGACAATTAAAATAATAGTCACGGCAATCTTTCTTGCCCGTTTCTCCTTATCCTCCGCTTCCGGTGTCCAGCGTCGCTCTTCCATGTGTTCTCCCTCATTTCTTATCCGGTTACTTTTCCAGAATCATATATCCGGCCCTGTCTTTCCATAAAAATCCGGTCTGACAGAACTCCACTTCCTCCGCCAGACATTCCGAACAAATTTCCAGATTTTCATCCAGCAGGTACACGCCTTCTCCGGTATCCACTACCAGTTTTCCCTTCCAGAAATTATTTGCGGCATCCTTAAATTCTTTCAGGACATTTCCCTTATAATCCAGAATATGTACGAAACTGTTTTCGCCATCATCACCTGCAATAATATAATTTTCCTCAAAGCTCATCCAGGTATAGATTTCTTCTGTTAATACAGAACCGCCATGACAGACTGCATAATACACTACCTCTGACGTTTCGCTAAAATACTGCTCTTCCGTCAGCGTGGCAATACCATAGTAGTCTCCCTTCGCATCTCCATAGAAATCAGCATATACATTCTGATACTTTTCCGGCAGGTAGGCTCTTACCCCCTTTACCACATCGAACAGACACTCCATCCATTCCGTTTCTGTTCCAAGCATGCTGTTGGTACTCTCCTCCAGTGTGGTACGCAGCCAGCCTTCACTCATGGTGTTGTCGCGCCAGTCTACAAAATTACTCCAGTAAAAGTTTCTGACATCCACATCAAAATAGTTGTAAGAATCTTCTTCATAGCCATCCTTTGTTACTCTGTAAATCAGAATTTCATACGGAGCGTTCTTAATTACCGCTGCCATTCCGTTTTCATCCGGAATGGAACCTACTGCAATATCTTCATAGTCACCAACCGCTTCGTAAATGAGATTACCTGTCTCGGCATTATAGTACCGGATACCATAATATTCCTCGTCACCATCTGCAATAATCATCTCTGTCCTCATGCCTTTTTTATAGCAGGTCCATACAGAATACGCTATACCATCTTCTGATGTAAAGCCGCTCTGCCACAAATCGTAGGTAAACAAAAGTTTTCCTTCGGTATCATACACATAACACGCATCATTGCTGTCACTGAAAGTCACCCATTCTTCATCGTAATACTCCACATATGGATATGCCGGACGCAGCAGATAGTCACCATTTCCATCCACCAGTCCGTACTTGCTATTATCCCATACAATAAAAGCGTCATCATGCAGCATCAGAATAACAGAATATGGTACTTTCTTTAATGTATACCTGCTGTCCACATTCTCCTTTGGTGCCGGTGTTTCCTCCTTTTCCGGCTCTGGCGTCGCAGTAGCTTTTGCATCCAGCTTTCCAGGCTTTTCTTTCGTCTCTTCCTGTTCTGCCTCTTTTTGCTGTTCTTCCTTTTCCTTCTCTGCTTCCTTTTCTGCCGCCTCCCGTTCTGCTTCCTTCTGCTGTTTCTTTTCTTCTTCCCTTCTCTGCTGTTCTTCCTGCTTCTGCTCCTGTTTTGCTGTCGCATAATCCTCTACACGCCCGGTCAGACGGACTACCAGCAGTACCACGCAGACAATCAGCAGTACACCTAAAATTGCAGCCACAAGCAGCGGCCCTTTGTTGCTTTTTTTCTTTTCTTCCATATTTTTATTCTCCTCTCTGTTCGGTAAACTGGTACATCGAAGCTGCCGGCCACTCCATGGGTCAGTTCATCAGTATTCGATTGTACCCGGCACCAGATAATACCAGCCATCCACCACAATTCCCTGTGGAAAACAGCCGTCTATCCGGCCCTCAATGATATAATCTGAGCATTGTTCCAGCTCCTCATTGACAAAATACACTCCGCTGCCGTCATATACCAGCATTTTTCCATTCAGAAACCGGCCCCCGGCATCCGGAAATCTCGCAACGGATACTCCATCCTCATCCAGGACTTCAACTTCATCCTCCGTTCCTGCCACCACATATTCTTCATTAAATTCCACCCAGACATATTTCTCACCGGAAAGCTTTTCCTCTCCCCGGCAGACCGCATAAAATTCATCTTCCTTTTTTCCCGCCTGAATGGCCATCCAGTCGCCGTACCCCTCATCGTATATCCAGAAGTATCCCTGGTATTGCTCCGGGAAACGCACCACTTCCATGGTATCCACATTTAGAAAAGCAAGATAACTCTCATAATTATTCATGAGTTTTCCTGCCATATTGTCATACACCAGCACTTTCAGCCATCCATGACTGAGCGCGATATCCGCCCAGGTATAGTCCCCCGGAAAATAGAACAGCCTTCCTACCAGTTCCTCCGGCGGCTCCAGTGCCTGTCTGGTACAGCCATCCTTTGTAATATAATAAATATCCGTGCTTACTTCCCAGTCTCCCTGTATTGCCACAGCCCGTCCGGTTTCATCCGGAAAAGTAAACACTCCTGCCTCTGCAGAATCTCCCACCGCCCGGTACAAAAGTTCCCCTGTTTCCAGACTGTAATATTCCACACCATAAAAATCGACACTGGAATCTTCCGGATTAAACGTTTTGATTTTCATGCCGCTCATATAAGCCACGGTTGTCCGGTAACGGATTCCTGTCCCGGTTACCAGACCGGACTCCTTTTTATTCTTATAAGAATACAGCATTGTACCGGTACTGTCAAACACATCATACCGGTCTTCTTTCTGTAGTTCCACCCAGCCTGTCTGGTCCATAAAGCTTAACCTGTCATAAGCAAACGGTACAAGCACACTGCCATCCAGTGCTACCATTCCAAATTTACCATCCTTTTTGGCAATGCAGACCATCGGTTCCCCCTTCAGACCTGTCACCCATTCATAGCGTTCTCCCAGATGTTCTGTCATCTGCTGTATCGTTTTTACCTGTTCACGACGGTCATTTTTTCCTTCCGGCTGCTCCGTATTGGCTTCTTCCATGTTCTCTGTTTCCGGCATTACCTGTGATTCTTCTGCCACAGTTTCTCCTTTTGTCCAGATACCATCCGGATTCAGCGCAATCCCCCATATGACACGAACCAAAACGAACAGTATAAGCTGTACCACACTAAGAATCACTGCTATCGCAATCAACCTTGCCTTCTTCTCTTTTTTCTGTGCTTCCGGTGTCCAGTTGTTATCCGTCATTGTACTCTCCTGTTTCCCTATTTCATTTCTATGCGGATTTCATTTCCTCTTACCTGAATTCTGGCATAACTTCCGCAAACCAGCGGCATCATCGGGGCATAATGTCCTACATCCGCATCCAGGATTACCGGCACCTTGTATTTTTCCAGAACACCAAGTACCGCACTGTAATGGTCAAGCCCCATGATCTCCTGTCCGAAGCAAAGCGGACGACCAATCAGAAATCCTTTGACATACCGGAACCATCCGCTGTGTTCTAACTGCCACAACGCCCTCCGGATGGACATGACATTCAGGTCACATGCCTCCAGAAACCAGATAATCCCCTCTTCTTTATATCGTTCATTAAATTCCGGAACTTTATCGAACTTTGTTCCTACTAACATATCCAGGCAGTCCAGACAGCCGCCCACCAGACGACCGGAAATGTCCACATCTGCCTGCCCGCTTTCTACGATTGCTCCGCTCTGTGGGTCATATACCTTTAACACCCTCTGCTCCGTGATATTGTACGGCACCAGCGGATGCTCCGCATCCTTTAATGACTCCTTTTCCCAGCCGTCATAACCGGACACGGAATGCTTTTCCCCGGTCATCAAATCAAACGCGTCCTGTACCGATGGATGCCACGGCTCCATGCCAAACGTTCCGGCACATGGACCATAAATGGACGCCACATCGCATAGCGTCGTCAGCAGAAATGTAAAGTTCGTATTGTCGGAATAACCCATATACCACTTCGGTTCCGCTGCCTTTATCTTTTCAAAATCCACATAGTCTAAAATTTCACACATCAGTTCCCCTCCACCACAGGAAATGATGGCCTGGTTTTTATCACTGACATAACTTTCCGTCAGCTCCCTGCCACAGGCCTCCGGAGTATTGCTGATGCCGATTCCCCTGCTCTCATAGCAGTTTGGACCCAAGTCCAGCTGGTAGCCCAGCAGCTGAAACTTCTTCTGGGCATTCAAAAAAGCAGTATGGTAAGGCTCTGTGGCACAGCCAAAGGATGGTGCCACAAAGCCAATGGTTTCCTTTTTCTTCAGATAGTCTGGATATTTCATTTTGTTTGTCTCCTTTTAAACAGCATGACTGCATTATATTATATCATATCCTTTCAAAAAAATCATCTTTTCTTCCCATTTTTCATATTTTGTGATAAACTAAGCTTGCTGACAGGTTTTACGAATGAGGCGCAGGTTTGTGTGAACAGTAACCTTAATTTATCACAACCAAAAAGGAGTGTGCAATCTTATGAAACTTTTATTTAAGCAGCGATTTTTTTCCTGGTTAGACAGTTATGATATTTTTGATGAATCCGGTGCTGTTGTATACACGGTAGAGGGCAAACTCAGCTGGGGACACTGCCTGCATATTCTGGATGCGGGCGGTCAGCATGTTGCCACCCTAAAGGAACGGGTGCTGACCTTCCTTCCGAAATTTGAACTTTACCTTGGAGATGAAGACCAGTACATAGGCTGTATTGAAAAAGAATTTACCTTTTTCAAGCCAAAGTTCAACATCGACTTTAACGGCTGGCACGTAGACGGTGACTTCTGGGAATGGGATTACCAGATTAAAACCGGCTGCGGTTCCCTGATTGCCACCGTGACCAAAGAACTGTTCAACTGGACCGATACCTATTCCATTGACGTGGAAAATCCGGAGGACGCCCTGTACGCTTTAATGCTCGTACTCGCTATTGACGCAGAAAAATGTTCCAGGAACAACTAACGTTCAGAAAGGAGCACTATGGGATTATTAGATCAAATGATGGCAAGCCTGTATAAACCACCAAAACAGGAAAAAACACCGCCGCCACTGCCAAAAAACCTGACCCCTGCCCGTGCTGCCAGAATGGCAGCCCAGACAAACGTTACCCAGGGGCAGCTGCTGCGGGGTGAAGTTCTGGATTTACGTGCCAGACAAATTATGGTGCTTTTGGAAAACGGTGCCACCGTTACTGCCCGGACCGAAGGGACCTTAAACCTTTCCATCGGCCAGCATGCGCAGTTTCTTGTGGCCCAGACCACCGAGGACCAGATTTTATTAAAGCTGGCCCAGGAGGAAACCCAGGAAGAAAATCCAATGATAGAAAAAGCCCTGACTGCTGCCAACATCATCCGCACCGACCGCAGTGTTGCCATTGTTACCGAACTACTGGCCCACCAGCAGCCGGTTACCGAAAAAAACATCCGCCACTACCTGTCCCTTTCCACAAAACACCCGGAACTGCCGGTGAAGAATCTGATTCTGATGGATTTACACCATATTCCGGTAACAAAAGAAAACGTGGAACAGTTTTCCACTTACCAGGACCGGAACGGAAAACTACTGACACAGGCGCAGGATATGTTAAAAGGACTGGCAGAAACAATCAAACAATTACCGGAAGGCAATCGGAAGCAGGAGACTGTGCAGGAACTGGCAAAACTGATGAACTCTGATTTTTCCGATGCTTCTTCCCGTTCTGCCGGCACACAAAACACCCTGGCAGACGGAGTTTTCCATGACCAGCAGGCAGCAAATATCACAGCCGGAACGGACGGTCTTCTTTCCCAGACTGCACAGACTTCCGCCTCCACCCCGGACGGTCCACTGGCAGATACTACCGGAGCCACCGGTTCTTTCCCTGCTGAAACAACTACCGATTACACCTCCGGTTCTCTGCAGGACCCTCTGGCTGCCCAGCAAAATCCGCAGAATATGTCCGGCAATCCCAGCTCCTCTGCTGCCACTGCCGGCAATTCTTCCGCCGGTTTTGTCCACACATTATTATCCGAACGTACTTCCCGCCCGGATAGCGATACCTTCCTAAAAGAATTTCTAAATTCCTTTCTGCTGAAACCGGAAGACATTGCCGACCCGGAAAAAGTACAGGAATATTATGACGAGTTGAACGAAAAACTGGACAAGCTGGAACAGTTGTCCCAAAAACTGGCCGAGAGCACAAAAGAGGCCGCTTCCGACGCTCCAAAGCAGATGCGTTCCAACCTCTCCTTTATGGAAGCAGTGAACCAGGTCTTTCCTTATGTCCAGCTTCCGTTGAAATTCCGGGAAGCCCCAGCCCACGGGGAACTGTATGTTTACGAAAAGAAGCGTGCCTTAAAGCCTTCTGATACCTTAAGCGCCCTGCTTCATCTGGAGCTGGAAAACCTGGGAACCACAGATATTTTTGTTACCCTGTCCGGCCACCATGTCACCACCCGGTTCTCCATGACCGATAAAGAATCCGGAGAATTCATCCGCAGTGAAATGCCGGAACTGACAAAAGCACTGGCAGCAAAGGGGTATACGTTACAATCCGAGGTAACCGTTCGGGAATCCTTGGAAGAAGAAAATACACCAACACTTCTGGAACAGTTTTTAGAGGAACACGCCCCCGGCGGACTGGACCGGTATACCTTTGATATACGGGCGTAATAAAAAGACTGGAATGGAACATAGGATTCCCCTTATGTTCCATTCCAGTCTTTTCTCCTACTCAAGCATCTTCTTCCACTCCAGCGCCATCGCCATTCCCCGCATCATGACCTCTCTTACCAGCGAATTCGCCTTCTTCTCCGTCAGTGCAAACACATCCACCTGCCTGCCTTCCAGCAGCACAGGTTTTGTTCCTTCCTCCAGCACTGCAAAGGAGATTTCTGCTTCCAGTCCTAATGTTTCCTGGTAAGCACCATCTGCCACCGTGATTTTTTCCAGTTCCACATCAAACTTTTTTCCTTTTTCCAGCCGGTCGAGAAGTCCCATTACCGCCAGGGCTTTATCCCGAAAAACGATCTGCCATTCCAGCTCACCATCCAGTTTTTCATAAAAAAACGACATCTTCACCGGCACCTCATTGTATACCAGATTCCATTCCTGTTCCAGATAATCTTCTGTATTATGGGTTACCGCTGCATAATCCAATACTATTTTCTCCGGCAGCTCATCCAGTTCTTTGTCCCCTGCATGGATTGGCAGAACTAATGAAAGCTTCATTGTTTCAAACGGATTTCCCTTTGCTGCAAACTGCACGGAAAGGCTTCCCTCTTCCGGTTCCTCTTTATTCTGCTCCATTCCCCATGCCGCTTCCAGCTTTACGAGACGCTTCTCATGCACATAAAAAGTAACCGATACGTCCGTCAGAGAACCCCGTATCTGGTGAACTGCCTGGTCGAGTCCATGGAACAGATACTCCACCTCCAGCTCCGTCACGCCATATCCGGCAGCAAGTTCTTTCACATAGTTTTTTACCATCAGGGTGTACTCAAACAAAAAACTGGATACTTCCCCACGGTATATCCTCCCGGTATATACCCGGCAGTCCAGAACATCTTCGTTCTCCGGTACTTCCCCTTTTCCTGCCTTTTCCAGTTTTACCTCTGAAAAATTTTCTCTTATACAGGTAATCAGAAGCTCCACCAGGTTCTGCTGCACCTCTTCTGTATCCATCGGCTCTGCTTCCTCTGGAAGAAACCGTAACCATTCCTCCAGCGTTTCCTGCGAAATTCCCAGATACTCCACCAGATACGAGTTCTTTACCTGCTCCTTAAATGTATCACTTCCATAATGAGCCACCAGAACCGGTTCCAGCAGCTTTGGCACTGCTGCCTGCACCTGTTCCCTGTCAGCATAAGCATTTGCGGAAAGCAGGGTAGTCCCCGCTACCTGAAGCTGCAGTACAGCATCCAGCTTTTTTTCCGTGGAACAGCGGGTTTTCATGGAAAATCCCGCATCCGGCACTGCAATGTCCCCCAGTCCAAGGTCCAGTCCGGGAAGAAGTTCTCCGGAGATCTGTCCCAGCGGAAATTCATCCAGCGTCATTCCAAAGGTAACTTCTGCACCACTTTCCAGCATGGCAGAAAACAGGCTTTCCAGACCAAACAGTTTCTCAGAAGCAGAGGGGGCCGCCTCCGTCAATGCCAGGGCAGCTTCTGCCACCGCCATTTCCGGGCTGGTAAACACTCCGGCTAAAGCAAGAGCTGCTGTTCCTCCTCCGGCAACTGCCACCACCGCAGCAGCTGTCGCCAGCTTTGTTCTGGCAGAAGCCATCACCACAGTTTTTATTTTAGCAAATATCCCGCCTGGCTTTCCAAATAATTTCATGTAGTAAACTCCTCCCTCTGTTTCTGAACCAATTGCCGGTACCTCAACTGTCCTGTCAGCGTTTTTCCTAACAGCCCGCCATCACAAACTCAAAATGCACCGGTCCACTCACATCAATCAAATATTCCTCCTGGGTTCTGGCACCCCAGCTGTCATCTCCGGCAACGCCCATCTGCTGTTTTGCCACCCGGACAACGGTATAATGAACCTCCGGCAGTTCATAGTGATGTGCTGCCGTTTCCAGTTCCTGCGGCGTATATGGCAGCACAGAAAACTCCAGATTTTCTCCGGCAAACTGCATACCAACACCACGGTAATCCGTAACTTTGGCATAACGTACGCCGGTACGGTTTCCACACTCCTGCGGAAGCAGATACGGTGTCACATTATCCTTTGCCGTAGTGTGGAACAGGCCCAGTCTTGCTCCTTCCTTTCTGTCGCAGTAATTTTCCTCCGGTCCAAGTCCATAATACGTCACCTTGTCGTATTCTGCCGGAAGCTTAAACATCATGCCAAACTCCGGCATATCTCCTAATCCTTCCACCGGAGTGTAATCCATGGTCACACGAATCATGCCGTTTCCGGAAATATGGTACGCTACCGTACAGCCTGCCTCCGGACTGGTCGGGAACTTATATTCATAGGTCACTACCGCCTCTTTTCCTTTCGTGAACTGGCAGGACTCAATCGTTGCGTACATGCTTGCCAGTTTCCACTGGGCATAGCGCTGCGGCATACGGTTTCCCCTGTCATTATCGGTCACTGCCCGGAAGAAATTCGGTACCGGCGGCTCACAAAGCAGCTGCTTTCCTGCATACTTCATGGACACCAGACTCTTTCCTCCTCTGGCAAATATATAGTGGAAATGGCGGCCTTTTATGCCAATATTTGCTTCCCCTTCCACAATCACCGGTGTGGCAGCAGCAGTTCCGGCAGCCTCCAGGTTTTCCTTCATTCTGGCTGCACCAATATCAGAAGTTTTCACCAGCCAGGTATACTGTCCAAAAGCAACCTCATGCCCTGCTTTTGCCCAGAGAGTGTCTTCTTTTAACCGGAAAGAAACTGTAATTGTATACTCGCCTGTTTCCACCGCATAGGCTTTCGCAGCTTTCTTTATCAAAGCAGGCAGTTCCAGTTCTTTTTCTGTCTGCGGTTCTACCTCTGTTTCCAGCATGGCTTCTGCCAGAAGCACACCTTCCTTTTCCAGTGTCACCACCGCCTGATACGCACTGGTATTCACAAATAAATGATCATTGAAAATAAGTACCTTATCCCTGGACACAGTCACCAGAATATTGCGGTAATTAAACTTTACCTCCTGTAGCTTCGGTGTCACGGTACGGTCCGCAAATACAATACCGTTGCCGCAGAAATTGTAGTCGGTCGGACGGTCGCCATAATCTCCGCCATAGCCTAAAAATTCCTTACCATACCGGTTCTTTATGCGGAACCCCTGGTCCACATAGTCCCAGATAAAGCCGCCCTGGTAACGTTCTTCCCTTCTTGCCAAATCGGTATATTTGTGCATGGCACCGTTGGAATTTCCCATGGAATGGGTGTATTCACAGCAGATAAACGGTTTTTCCGGATGCTCCGCCAGAAACTTTTCAATCCCTGCTACCGTCGTATACATCTGGCTTTCCATGTCACTGGTAGCCGGATAACTTCTGTCGTTGAAAATCCCTTCGTAATGCACCAGTCTTGTGTTGTCTCTCTTGCGGAACAGTTCTGACATCAGGTAAATATTTTTACCACCAAAGGACTCATTGCCACAGGACCAGATAATTACACTTGGATGGTTTTTGTCTCGTTCCTGCATGGAACGGGCACGGTCCAGCACAATATCCCTCCATTCTGTGCGACTGCCAGGAACCGTGTCCTTGTCTGCCCAGCCCGGCTTTGCCCACGTACCATGAGTCTCTAAATTCGTTTCGTCAATCACATAAAAACCATATTCATCACATAAATCATAAAAAACAGGCTGATCCGGATAATGACAGGTGCGGATGGCATTGATATTGTTCTGCTTCAAAATCTGCATATCCAGAAGCATTTCTTCCATGCTGACGGTTCTTCCGTTGTCACAGCTGAGTTCATGACGGTTCACGCCCTTGAACACAATACGTTTGCCATTAAACAGCATAAGCCCATCTTTTAATTCAAAGCGGCGGAAACCAGTATTCTGGCGAATCACTTCCTGCAACGTACCAGCTTCGTCATAGACCTCCAGTTCAAGAACATAGAGATTCGGTGTCTCGGCACTCCAGAGAGCCGGGGCAGCAACAGATTCCGATACTTTTATTCTGGTTACCGTATCGGTTCCTTCCCCAGCCTCTGCCCTGCTTTTTCGTCTGCCTTCCTTCTTCGCTTTGCAGCTCCCCTGTACTATTGCTGTCTTCTTTTCTCCAAAGGCTGTCTTTTCATACAGCACGTAACGGACCTCCGCCGCCCCTGTCAGTTCAGCCTCCAGTTCCAGCATACCATCCACATAATTATCCTGTAAGCCTGCGTTTACAAACAAATCCCGCACATGCACCTTTGGCACCGTATATAAATAAACATCACGGAAAATACCAGACAGACGGAAGAAATCCTGGTCCTCCAGCCAGGAACCGGAGGAAAACCGGAACACCTGCACTGCCAGCTTATTCTCTCCCTTTTCCTTTATGTATGGCGTCAGGTCAAATTCTGACGGAGTAAAACTGTCCTCCGCGTAGCCCACGAACTGACCGTTACACCACAGTGCCATGGCACTTTCCACACCCTGAAACGAAATATATACCGGCATTCCTGCCCATGCCCTGTCCACCGTAAAATATGTCACATACCTTGCCACCGGAGCAAATTCCTGCGGCAGCTGCCCCGGCTCCAGCGCCTCATGACCATCCCACGGATACATGACATTGACATACTGGGGCGCACCATACCCCTGCAGCTGGATACTGCCCGGCACCCGGATATCCTCCCAGATATCACAGTTTACCTCATCGGTTTCAAAGCCCGTAATGGTCTCCATCCGGTTTTTCGCGTAATGAAACTTCCAGATACCATTCAGACTCTTTACAAAGCTGCTGCTCTGTAAGTCTGCTTCTTTCTTATTCTTATAAAAGGAATGGCTGGAGTGGGCAGCCATACGGTTTACGGCAAACACCTTCGGGTCTGCCAGCCAGTCTGGGTTAAATTCCATGATGTAATCCTCCTTAAGGTTAATCTGATTTTTATTTTATGTAATATGTTCTTATTTCATATACCGGTTGCAACTTTGTTACTCAAACCATTTTACCTTCAGTACAAAATTCCGGGCGTTAGCGAATCCTGCTTTACCATAAAATCTTTCATGCATTTCGTCACTTACGGCCTGGAGTTCCATACAGGAAGCACCTGCTTCCTTGATTTTCGATTCGAGTGCAGCAAGAAGGAAACTTCCTAAACCTTTCTTTTGATATTGGTATGCAATAACAATTTCTTCTAAAGTATAACCTACGATATCATCATATTGCTTAAAATATCCCATAGCAAAGCCACACACAATATCATTATCATCCTTCATAATCAAAGAGAAAGAATCATCTATGGTTAATACTTGTTTTATTCTCTTTTTTGCAGTTGCTTCCGTCCAGCAACCATCTTCGTATTTATTATAATATTCCATGTATAGCGGAAGCACCAGGTCAATGTCCTCTATATTCATTTCTTTTATTTGCATAGTAACTACTCCATTATATAAATTGGAATTTATCTCTCCGGCAAACTGAAATTTTACTTCTCCAACAATTTCAAAAATCTCTTGTCGTTCATCTGCTCATTGGTGACATAGTTACCATCAAAAAACAATGCGTATGTTGTAATTGGAGTCGGAGCATTTTGTGCCTCCTCTTTACTCAGCAAATG
>JAGBBW010000117.1 GCA_017938285.1 Lachnospiraceae bacterium | reverse complement strand
GGCTCTGGTCCACTGTGTCAAAATCTCCCACAATATAGTCCGGCACCAGCCCCAGCCGGTGGGTCACCTCCAGTGCTCCGTCCACAACAATCAGCAGCGGATTTTCCAGCCGGCACAGCACCCTGGAAAGATATTCTGCGGAAAGGGTTCCTCCGGTAACGATACATGCCGTTTTTTTCATAACACACCCTTACTTCATCACAGACCGGAAACCGGCTACATTCTGTGCAATATCCCCTTTGAATACCGCAGTTCCAGCCACTACTACATTTACTCCGGCCTCAACCACTTCTGCCACATTGCCAAGGTGGATACCGCCATCCACCTCTAAATCACAGGATGGATTCTGCCCGTTTATCATACTGCGGACAGCCCGGATTTTATCCAATGTTTCCTCAATAAATTTCTGACCGCCAAAGCCAGGATGCACCGACATAAGAAGAATCATGTCTACCTTGGAAATCCATGGTTCCACCACAGAAACTTCTGTTTCCGGATTAATGGACAGACCCACCTTGCAGCCGGCCTCCCGGATTGCCTGAATCGTGGCACCAATATCTTCGCATGCTTCCGCATGAATCGTAATCAGATCTGCTCCTGCCTTTTTAAATTCCCCGATATAACGGATTGGCTCCTGAATCATCAGATGCACATCAAAAAACAGTTTCGTTGCCGGACGAAGACTTTGAATGACCGGCATTCCAAAAGAAATACTTGGTACAAACAGTCCATCCATGACATCAATATGTACCCAGTCCGCCCCGGCCTGTTCTATCTGGTTTACCTGTTCTCCCAGTCTGGTAAAATCCGCTGCGAGAATCGATGGTGATAAATGAAACATAAGTTATGTCCTCCAGTCAACATTATCTGTATTTTTTCTTTTCTTTTAAATCCCTGTACAGTAAAAGATAACTTTCATGGCGGGATTTTGCAATCCCTCCGTCTTTTACGGCCTGTTTCACGGCACAGTCCGGTTCGTTTTCATGTACGCAGCCACGAAAACGGCATTTTCCCTCATATGGATGAAACTCCGGGAAATAATCCTTCAGTTCTTCTGCTTCTATTTCTTCCAGTTCCAGGGAGCTGAACCCCGGAGTATCCAGAATATAAGTATCGTCCTTAATCCAGATAAATTCTGAATGTCTGGTCGTATGTCTGCCTCGTTTAATTTTCTCACTGACTGCTCCGGTTTCCATGACAACCCCTGGCTGGAACAGATTAACCAGCGTGGATTTTCCCACTCCGGAAGGTCCTGCCAGAACCGTTGTCTTTTTATCCAGAAGCTGAAACACTTCATTGGTTCCTGCGTTCTGCTCCGCAGAAAGGAAACGGATTTCGTAGCCAGTGTTACAATACCTGTTTTTTATTTTTTCCTGTTCTTCCTCTGTAACCAGATCTGTCTTATTGAAACAGATGACAACCGGAAGCTTCTGCTTTGTCATAAGAATCAGAAAACGGTCCAGCAGATTCCAGTTTGGTTCCGGGTCCTTTGCTGCAAACACAATCAGCGCCTGATCCACATTGGCCACCGCCGGACGGAGGAGCTGGCTCTTTCTTGGAAGAATCTCCGTAATGGAAGCCAGCTTCTTTTCCTCGTCCAGTAACTGCAGCTCTGCATCATCCCCTACCAGGGGCTTGATTTTCTGATTCCGGAAAATGCCTTTTGCCTTACATTCCCAGACGTCAGCATTTCCTGTATGCACATAGTAGAATCCTGCAATTCCTTTTATAATTTTTCCTGTCACTATTCTGTAAACTCCTGTAACGTTACTAACCATTCATTTACTACAATTAAATCATCACTGACATAAAGTTTTACTTCCGCAGTACCCTCTTCCAGACCCGGATAATCCTCTGCTAACAGCTTAAAATAGAATGCCTCCTCCGGATAATCTTCATAAGAAAGATATCCATCAGCGATGGTATACGCCCAGTTACCCTGCACGATTTCCAGTATATAAAATACCGTTTCCCCTTCATTGACCGGCTTTGTGCTGGTAGTTGTACTGAGGGACAGTGGGAAATATGGCTCCGGTTCCACCGTTGGTTCCGGATTTACTGCAGGTGCCTCGGTTGGTTCCGGTGTCGGTTCCACTGTTGGCTCTGGTGTTGGTTCTGGTACTTCGGTCGGTTCCGGTTCCACCGTCGGCTCCGGATTTACTACAGGCACATCCGTTGGCTCTGGTGTTGGTTCTGCTGTCGGCTCTGCCGTTGGTTCCGGTACTGGTGTGGCTGTCACCGCACTGCCCTTGCTTATGGTTACATTAATTGCGGTTTCTGAAAGTACGGTTTCATCCTGACCGACACTCTGACGGATAATTTTTCCTGCTGCTACCGTATCCGATGTTTCTTCTGCAATATCACCAAGAATCAGATTCTGCGCTTCCAGGGCCTCCAGGGCTTCTTCCACTGTTTTTCCAATCAACCGCGGCACCTTGACATACGTCGGATTCTTTCCGGTGCTGACTACAATCGTAATGGTATCCCCTTCATAAATGGTTTCGTCTGTCCCCGGCTCCGTACGGATAACACTGCCGGATGGATACTCATCACTGGCTTCATACGAAGGAACTACCTGGAAGCCTTTTAATCCCAGCTGCTGGGTAGCATCTTCTTCTGTCATGCCCGTTACTCTCGGCACACGCAGCGGTTCCGGTCCTGCGCTGATGGTCAGCTTAATTGTGGCATCCATCAGTACATCACTGTCCGCCAGCGGATACTGGTTGATAACGGTACCCTTTGGTTCTGTACTGTATACTTCATCTTCCAGAACAACAAAGAAATCTTCCGATTTCAGATGCAGGATATTTTCCGCATCTTCAAAAGTATATCCTTTTAAATTCGGCATTTTTGTTGTGCCTACCGGAATATCTGTCGGGGTCGGTGTTGGTCCCTGGGTTATGGTAACCGTTGGGGATGGCACCGTAGTTGGTGTCTGGTTAAACCAGTCCATCACGCCAAAAAATCTGGCAGCCAGATAAACAATACCAAGCGTCAGAATGCCGGCAACAACAATGCTTCCGCCAATAATCACCTTTTCCCATTTGGAATTGATGCTGTCTAACTCTTCTTCCTCTTCCTTCAATACCGGAGTCTGGTTATTCTGCCGGTTATCATAATGGGTAACCGGAGATTTTGCTGCTGTTGTGCGGATTTCTTCCACTTCATTATCCGTAAACATTTTTGTTGGATTATCCGGAACATAGCCACTGACCGGAAGTTTGACAAAATCGCCCTCCGGATTCGTAATGGAACGCTTTAAATCCACAATCAGTTCCGATGCGGACAGATAGCGGTTCTCCGGACGCTTCTGCATACACTTCTGCACAATACGGTCCAGACTGTACTGCACCGCCGGAACCAGTTCCCTCACCGGCTGCGGTTCACTCTGGATATGCAGAAGGGCAACGGACACCGTATTATCCCCGGCAAACGGCAGAGTACCGCTTAACATCTCATACAAAGTCACACCAAGGGAATAAATATCACTCTTTTCATCACAATAGCCGCCTCTTGCCTGTTCCGGGGAAAGATAATGTACCGAACCGATGGCACTCTGCGTATATGTATTTGCAGAAACTGCCTTGGCTATACCAAAATCAGCAACCTTTACTTTTCCTTCCCTGGAAATCATAATATTCTGCGGTTTAATATCCCGGTGAATAATATGATTATTATGGGCGGCTTCCAGACCCTGGGCGATCTGGATGGCAATACCCACCGCCTCTTTAATCGCAAGACGTCCCTTCTTTTCAATAAACTTCTTTAACGTAATGCCTTCTACCAGTTCCATGACAATGTAATGAAGTCCGTTATCTTCACCGACATCATACACACTGACAATATTCGGATGGGACAGTCCGGCTGCAGACTGTGCCTCCCCACGGAACTTGGTAATAAAATTTTTGTCACCGGAATACTCCTGTTTCAGAATTTTTACCGCAACATAGCGGTTCAGACGGTGGCATTTCGCCTTATACACGTCAGCCATACCACCGGAACCTATTTTTTCGATTATTTCATATCTGTCATCACCGATATACATACCGGGCTTAATCATATTTTACCTCCATCTGTGTACCTGAATTTGTTACCATAAACAGTAACTACTACTTATATATGAACCAGAATCAGGGAAATATTATCCCTTCCTCCATTTTCATTCGCCAAAGCTACCAGACGTTCCGCCTTTTCTTTCAAACCCATATTCTGTGACAATACCATCTCCCGGATGACGTGGTCTTCCACCATATTCGTCAGACCATCGGAACACAGAAGAATATAAACCCCCGCTTCCAGTTCCACCTCAAAAAAATCCGGAACGACCTGTTCCATTGCTCCAAGAGCTCTCGTAATCACATTTTTCTCCGGATGATTTTTTGCGTCCTTTCTGTCCAGTTCCCCGCGCAGTATTTTCTGCTCCACCAGGGAATGGTCCTGGGTAATCTGCCGGATTTCCCCTGTTTCATAAATCATATACAAACGGCTGTCACCAATATTGGCAACATACAGACTGTCTGCTGTCATTGTTGCCGCCACAAACGTAGTACCCATACCTTCATACGCCGGGTCCGAAGCCGCTTCTTTCAGCAGCCGTTCATTGACCAGCCGGATGGCTCCTTCCATGGAACCGATAATTGTTCTTGCCTTTTGTTCTTTAATTTCTTTTTCAAACTCGTTGACGCTGAACCGTGACGCAAAGTCACCTGCCCTGTGTCCGCCCATTCCGTCAGCGACTATGTAAAGATTTGGCAATAACCCAACAGCGTTATCATTGCAATAAACAAAGTCCTGATTTACCTCACGACGGCTGCCGATGTCAGTAATCGCAAATGATTCCAAGGCTATTCCCCCTCTCTTT
>JAGBBW010000116.1 GCA_017938285.1 Lachnospiraceae bacterium | reverse complement strand
TTTCTCCGGCAAAGGGGAGCAGGGAAAAAGCGGCAAATGTGTAATCTCCGGCAGAAAGTCCGGAAAAAATACCGGGCGAGGCAATTCCTGCACTGACAATAACAAGACCGGTGATACCGCACATGACAACCGTATCCCAGAAGGTGGCACTCATGAGTACCAGGGCCTGACGGTCCGGCTCCCCACTGCTGTTGGCAGCAGCCACGGGTGCCGAACCAAGCCCTGCTTCATTGGTAAAAAGACCTCTGGCAATACCGTATCTGGCAGAAAGGAGGAGGGAACTGCCAAGAAGTCCGCCGGTTACCGATGAGGCGGAAAAGGCGGAGGTGAAAATCAATACAATGGCATCCAGCAGGTATTCTGTATGAAATATAAGTAGAATGACGCAGCAAAACAGATAAAAAGCCCCCATGACAGGTACAAGATAGGTGCATACTGTGCTGATTCCTGCAAATCCGCCCAGAAGTACAAGGAAAATGACTGCGGTAAGGCACAGACCGGTAAAAGCAGGGGGAAGCCCAAACAGGGTGTGCAGTGTGTCCGTAACTGCCTGACTCTGGGTGGAACAGCCGACGCAGAAGGAGGAGACGAGAAGCAGCAGGGCATAAAATTTTGCCAGTCCCGGAGCATGAAGCTGGTTTTTCATAACATACATTGGACCACCAAGATAAGTACCGTCTTCACGTTTCTCACGGAAGCGCAGGCTTAAAAAGCACTCCGCATAGGAAGTTGCCATGCCAAGGAGACCGGTAAGCCAGCACCAGAAAACAGCTCCGGGACCGCCGAAGGCTATGGCAGTGGAAATGCCAATAATGTTTCCGGTTCCGAGGGTGGCAGCGAGAGTGGTAGCCAGAGAGGTAAAAGCATTGAGTCCACCTTCTTTTTTTTTGCTGCTGACAGAAAAACGCAGGGCAGAAGGAAGCTTTTTTTGAACGAAACTGGTACGCCAGGAAAAATATCCATGGGAAAAAAGTAAAAACAGGAGCAGAGGGCCTCCCCATAAGAAGCTGTTTATATGTTGAAGAAAGGAAAGGAATGTGGGCATGGGCGAAGTGCTCCTGTTTTTTATTATTACATGGATATGCAGAGGATGGAAGCTGTATTCCTGAAATTTCTCTTGTGCTTCCAGGGGAAATGTGTTATAAATTTTTATATAACATTTTTTCGGGAGAAGCAGATGAGCGACAAAGGAAGAAAAAAAGTGAATACAGCTTTTAGTCAGGCTAATTTGAAGCGCTGTCTGTATGCATCGGTGGTTTCGGTTGCTGTATTTCCGCTGATTCTGCTTTTGACGCTTATCGCACCAGCAGCAGTGGAGGCATACCGGATTCCGGGGACTTTTTTTTCCATTATCTCTGCTGCATTTGCTTTTTTGTTTTACTTTGTAAAGAAGCAGAAAGCGAAGCGTTATTATGATGGGATTGTCTGGGCATATCTGTTGTATGTACAGTTGTTCTGCACCTATTTTGCGCAGCAGAGTCTGATGTTTTATTATGGTTCCGTGCTTTTGACAGCAGTGCTTGTTTATCTGCCGTTAGGGCAGTATGTGATTCTGGCGCTGGGGCAGCTGGTCTGCTATGCAGGGGTCCTGATAAAGAGCGGGAACGGGCAGGTGGCGGTATCACAGATACTGCTGCTTGTGGCGGTACATTTGCTGGCATTCTGGGTGTCCAGGGATCTGTATACATTAAAACGTGATCTGACAGCAGTGGAAAAGAAGCTGCGCAGGGAAATAAAAGAATCCGAGCAGGATGCCCTGACCGGTCTTAAAAACCGTAAAGGTTTGGAGCGGCATGCCGGGGAGGTCTGGGAGGTCTGTCATGCCAGACAGGAAACGGTTGCAGTTCTTGCTATTGAGCTGGATTGGTTTAAAGAGTATAATGACCAGATGGGACATGCCCAGGGAGATGTCTGTCTCCGGCGGATTGCCAGATTGATTGAAAATACGGTGGCTGGTTATGGAGTGACCGCCAGAACTGCCGGGGCAGGATTTCTGGTATTTGTAAGAGGATTAAGGCTGCCGGATGTCTGTGATCTGGCAGAGAAGATACGCTGCAGGGTGGAGAATCTTGGAATTCCACGTATCATGGGAACAAACCAGATACTGACGGTAAGTATTGGACTGGATGTCCGGTATGCTTCCGGGGATGTGACGTTTGGCGGTCTGTGCGGCAGAGCTGATATGCAGTTACAGAAGGCAAAGCAGGAAGGCAGAAACTGCATTAGAAGTTCCCAGGGTAACAAAGAGCAGCAGTTCAGAATAAGTTAAAGTAAGATAGAAAGAGGATAAGAAAATGGGTAAGTATTTTGGTACAGACGGTTTTCGTGGAGAAGCAAATGAAAATCTGACTGTGGAGCATGCGTATAAGGTAGGTCGTTTCCTGGGCTGGTATTATGGAAGGGACCATAAGGCAAAGGTAGTAATTGGAAAGGATACCAGACGTTCCAGCTATATGTTTGAGTATTCCTTAGTGGCTGGTCTGACTGCCAGCGGAGCAGATGTCTATCTGCTGCACGTAACAACAACTCCTAGCGTATCCTATGTGGTAAAGAGTGAAGATTTTGACTGTGGTATTATGATTACTGCCAGCCACAATCCGTTTTATGATAATGGTATTAAAGTAATCAACAGCTATGGCTACAAGGTAGAAGCTGAGGTGGAAGAGCAGATTGAGGCATACATTGACGGCGAAATGGAAGAACTGCCTTTTGCAAAGAAAGAAAATATCGGACGCACCGTGGATTATGCCATGGGCAGACACCGTTACATCGGCCATCTGATTTCCCTGGCTACCAGGGCATTTAAGGATAAAAAAGTTGGTCTGGACCTTGCCAACGGTTCTGCAACAACAGTGGCAAAGGGCGTATTTGATGCGCTTGGTGCAAAGACATATGTCATGAGCAATGAACCAAATGGACTGAATATTAATACGGACTGCGGATCTACACACATGGAACATTTACAGAAATTTGTTGTGGAAAATGGTCTGGATGCAGGATTTGCCTATGATGGTGACGCTGACCGGTGTCTTGCCGTAGATGAAAAGGGAAATCTGGTAGATGGTGACCAGATTATGTATCTGTGTGGTCTTTACATGAAAGAACGCGGAGAACTGAATAACAATACGGTGGTAACTACGGTTATGTCCAATATGGGGCTTTATAAAGCACTGGATGCAGCAGGTATTGCTTATGAGCAGACTGCGGTTGGTGATAAATATGTGTTTGAAAATATGATGAAAAACAATCACTCTCTTGGTGGTGAAAATTCCGGTCATATTATTTTTGGCAAACATGCAGTAACCGGTGATGGTGTTCTGACTTCTTTAAAAATTATGGAGGTCATGCTGGAGAAGAAGCAGCCGCTTTCGGAATTGTTAAAAGAAATGAAAATTTATCCACAGGTATTAAAAAATGTCCGTGTCAGAGACAAAAAGGAAGCAAGGGAAGACGATGAGGTGCAGGCAGCAGTGAAAGCCGGTGAAGCCAGGCTTGCCGGTGACGGAAGAATTCTGCTTCGTGAAAGCGGTACAGAGCCTTTAATCCGTGTAATGGCAGAGGCAGGAACCATGGAACTCTGCAACGAAGTAGTGGATGATATTGTGGCTGTACTGCAAAAGTTTGCAGTGAAGTAAAAAAACACTGGAATTTTGAAAAAAGATATGGTATACTATAGTCTATTGTGGACAGATAGACAAATTTGTGATATCTGTCGAGAGGTTTAAGGAGGAAATTTTTAATGAGCTGTAAAGTAGAAAATCTGGAAAAGAACATGGCAAAGCTGACAATCGAGGTAAGCGCAGAAGAATTTGAAAAGGCATGTGAAAAGGCATATCAGAAGAATAAGAATAAAATCAACGTACAGGGCTTCCGTAAGGGCAAGGCTCCAAGAAACGTGATTGAAAAGATGTATGGTGCAGGGGTGTTTTTCGAAGACGCTGCAAATGAGCTGATTCCTGACGCTTATGCGGATGCTGCAAAGGAAAGTGGTCTTGATATCGTTTCCAGACCGGAAATCGATGTAGTTCAGATTGAAAAGGGCAAGGCGTTCATCTTCACAGCAGAAGTAGCTGTAAAGCCGGAAGTAGAACTTGGCGCATACAAGGGTATTGAAGTAGAAAAGGCTGTTGTGGAAGTAACAGAGGACGAGTTAAACGCAGAATTAAACAGAGTCCGCGAGCAGAACTCCAGAATGATTACTGTGGATGACAGAGCAGTAGAAAATGGCGATATCGCAAACATCGATTACGAAGGTTTCTGTGACGGTGTTGCATTTGCAGGCGGTAAGGATGAAGGACATGATTTGGTAATCGGTTCCCATTCTTTCATTGATACATTCGAAGACCAGTTAATCGGTAAGAATATCGGTGATGAAGTAGAAGTAAACGTAACGTTCCCTGAAGAATACCATGCTCCTGAACTGGCAGGCAAGGCAGCTATGTTCAAGGTAAAGGTAAATGGCATTAAGGTAAAGGAACTTCCGGAGTTAGATGATGATTTTGCACAGGATGTATCCGAATTTGATACTCTGGATGAATACAAGAACGATTTAAAGGCAACAATTCTGGAAAGAAAAGAAAAGGAAGCTAAGTCTGTAAAGGAAGAAGCTGTCATCGAAAAGATTATCGAGGGCGCAAAGATGGAAATTCCGGACGCTATGGTAGATTACACTGTCCGCCAGATGGCAGATGAGTTTGCACAGAGAATCCAGATGCAGGGTCTTTCCATTGAGCAGTATTTCCAGTTCACAGGCATGAACGCAAACACCTTCATGGAGAACTTAAAGCCACAGGCTCTTAAGAGAATTCAGAGCAGACTTGTATTAGAGGCTGTTGTAAAGGCGGAAAACATTACTGCTTCCGAAGAAGATGTAAATAAGGAAATTGAAAACATGGCAGAAATGTACCAGATGGAAATCGAAAAGTTAAACGAACTGATCGGTGAGGACGAGAAGAAGTCCATGGCTGAGGATGTTGCAGTACAGAAGGCTCTTGATTTTGTAATGGAAGCTGCTGTTGAAAAATAAGATAGCGTAGAAAATGTAAGGCAAAGGTCACTGCCCGCATTGGGCAGTGGACGTTTGCTTTCACGTGTATATGGAGGTTAAAATGAGTTTTGTACCTTATGTTGTGGAACAGACCAGCAAAGGGGAACGTTCCTACGATATTTACTCCAGATTATTAAAGGACAGAATTATTTTTCTTGGTGATGAGGTAAATGATACAACAGCAAGTCTTGTTGTGGCACAGCTGCTGTTCTTAGAGGCAGAAGATCCAAAGAAGGATATTTCCCTCTATATTAACAGTCCGGGCGGTTCCGTGACTGCCGGCATGGCGATTTATGACACCATGCAGTTTATTAAATGTGATGTTTCCACTATTTGTATCGGTATGGCTGCCAGCATGGGTGCTTTTCTGTTAGCAGGTGGTACTAAGGGAAAGAGAATGATTCTTCCAAATTCTGAAGTTATGATTCATCAGCCATCCGGTGGTGTAAGAGGACAGGAAACAGAAATCCGTATTGCAGCGGAAAATATTTTAAGAACCAGAAAGAAATTAAACGAAATTCTTGCAGCAAATACCGGAAAGCCGGTAGAAGTAATTGCGGCAGATACCGAGCGTGATAATTATATGACCGCAGAACAGGCACTGGAATACGGTCTGGTAGACGTTATTGTTCGTGAGAGAGCATAAGCAGGGATTGACGGAGGTAGCTTAAGTGGCAAAATCAGATGACAAAAATATGGTCTGCTGTTCCTTCTGTGGAAAGCGTCAGGACCAGGTACACAGAATGTTAGCCGGCATGAACGGCGCATTTATCTGCGATGCCTGTGTAGGTCTTTGCTCTGAAATTATGGATGAGGAAGACGAAGAGACAGAGGTTCCGGAAGAATATGCCGAGGAACAGGGAATCAATCTGTTAAAGCCGAAGGAAATTAAAGAATTCCTGGATCAGTATGTCATTGGCCAGGAGGAAGCAAAAAAGGTTCTTTCGGTTGCCGTTTACAATCATTATAAGAGAGTTTTATCTGTAGCAGAATCCGATGTGGAGCTTCAGAAAAGTAATATTCTGATGATAGGACCAACCGGTTCCGGTAAAACCTATCTGGCCCAGACACTGGCAAAGCTTCTGAATGTGCCATTTGCCATTGCAGATGCAACTGCACTGACAGAAGCAGGTTATGTAGGCGAGGATGTAGAAAACATTCTGTTAAAAATTATTCAGGCAGCAGAGTTTAATATTGAGCGAGCAGAATACGGAATTATCTACATCGATGAAATTGATAAAATTACAAGAAAGTCTGAGAACACTTCCATCACCAGAGACGTATCCGGTGAAGGCGTTCAGCAGGCATTGTTAAAGATTCTGGAAGGAACCGTGGCTTCTGTACCGCCTCAGGGTGGCAGAAAACATCCGCATCAGGAGTTCATCCAGATTGATACAACCAACATTCTTTTTATCTGTGGCGGTGCTTTTGATGGACTGGAAAAGATTGTAGAGGGCAGAATTGGGGAAAAGGCTATGGGCTTTTCTGCCAAGCTGTATGAGAGAGAAGACAAGAATATTGGTGAGTTGTTCCGCCAGGTAATGCCGCAGGATTTAGTGAAGTTTGGTCTGATTCCTGAGTTTATCGGCCGTGTGCCGGTACATGTGGCACTGGATATGCTGGACGAAGATGCTCTGATCAGTATTTTAAGAGATCCAAAGAACGCCTTGACCAAGCAGTATCAGAAGCTGTTTGAATTAGATGGTGTGGAACTGGAATTTGAGGAAGAAGCACTGCGTGTGTTTGCACAGCGTGCACTGGAATATAAAACGGGTGCCAGAGGTCTCCGTTCCATTATGGAAAAGACACTGCTGGAAACCATGTATCAGATGCCTTCCGATGAAACGATTCTGAAATGTATCGTGACAAAGGAGTCAGCGGAAGGCTCTGAGCAGCCTGGTCTTCTTGTGTCCGGAGGCGGACAGAAGGGCAAGCGATAGCAACAGGGCAGTGGAATAAGTGATATACTGTAAGATAGCAGGCTGACATAAAATTCGAAAGAGTATGTCAGCCTGTTTTGTTCTTATATTTTTGCAATGAAATAGTTAAACAGAGAGGAAGATATTATGAGTGAAGAAAGACAATTAATGCCGGTAGTGGCCTTAAAAGGACTTACGATGCTGCCAGGCATGCTGATTCACTTTGACATACAGAAAGAGTCCAGCATTAATGCCATTAATGTGGCATTGCGTGAAGGACGCCAGATACTGGTGGTAACGCAGAAAAATGCAGCGGGAGAGCAGTCGGATGTGGTAAATTTATATCCGATGGGGACCATTTCCCAGGTAAAGCAGATGATTAAAATGCCGGGAAACCAGATTCGTGTGCTTGCTACTGGCATCCGGCGCGGACTTCTGGAAGAACTGGCTTCCACGGAACCGTATCTGGAAGGATGGGTTTCCCTGCCGGAGGAGGTGAATGCAGAAAGCTTAAGCATTACCGAACAGAGGGCTATGCTCCGGGGCTTAAAGGATCTGCTGGATGTATATGTGTCAACCAATGATAAATTTGGTAAGGACATGGTGAAGCAGCTGATGAGCGTGGATTCCGTGGACGGGCTGATTAATCAGATAGCAATCAGTGTTCCCATGACGGTAACTTCCAAGCAGAAGATTCTGGATGCAACCCACATTGTGGAACGCTATGAGGCAATTATGGTCATTCTGGCGAATGAAATTGAGATTATCCGCATTAAAAAGGATTTGCAGAGCAAGGTTAAGGCGAAGGTGGATAAAAACCAGAAAGACTATGTGCTGCGGGAGCAGTTAAAGGTCATCCGGGATGAGCTGGGCGAAGGTGCCACAGGGGATGACATTCCGGAGTTTTATGCAAAGTTAGAGAAGTTAGAAGCAAGTGAAGAAATCAAACAGAAAATAAAGAAAGAAATCGACCGGTATAAAATGGTAATTGGCAGCCAGTCGGAAAGTGCGGTGGCAAGAGGCTATGTGGAAACATTGCTGGCGCTGCCTTGGGACCATGTTTCCAAGGATAATTTAGATATTGCCAGAGCAGAAAAGATTCTGAATAAGGATCATTATGGACTGGAAAAAGTAAAGGAGCGTATTCTGGAGTTTCTGGCTGTACGTGCCCTGAATGAGAAAGGACCATCTCCGATTATCTGTCTGGTAGGACCGCCGGGAACCGGTAAGACTTCGATTGCAAGGTCGGTTGCCAAAGCATTAAAGAAAGAATATGTGCGTATTTGTCTGGGTGGTGTCAGGGATGAGGCAGAAATCCGTGGACACAGAAGAACGTATGTGGGTGCCATTCCGGGACGTTTTATCCAGGCGTTAAAAACCGCAAAGGTAAAGAATCCGCTGATGTTACTGGATGAAATTGATAAAGTCAGCAGTGACTTTAAGGGAGATACGGCTTCTGCGTTATTAGAGGTGCTGGACCCGGAACAGAACAGGCATTTTGCCGACCATTATGTGGAGCTTCCGGTGGATTTGTCAGAGGTACTGTTTATCTGTACGGCAAATTCCACCCAGACGATTCCAAGACCACTGCTGGACCGTATGGAGCTGATTGAGGTTCACAGTTATACAGAGAATGAAAAGCTTCATATTGCCAAGGATCATCTGGTGCCAAAGCAGCTGGAAAAACATGGTCTGACCAAAAAAGAACTGCAGATTAAGCCGGACGGGCTGAAAGAGTTAATCAGCAGTTATACGAGAGAAGCCGGGGTACGTTCCCTGGAGCGTAAGATTGGTGAACTGTGCCGGAAGGCAGCCATGGAAGTATTAAAGGCCCGCCAGAATGATACAGAGTTTGAAACCATCAAGGTGTCAAAGAAAAATATTACCGATTATCTTGGTAAGAAGAAATACCGCCGGGATAAGGCAAATGAAGCCGCAGAGACCGGCATTGTCCGCGGACTTGCCTGGACAGAGGTGGGTGGTGATACCCTTCAGATTGAAGTGAACAGTATGCCGGGCAAAGGAGCTTTGCAGCTGACCGGAAAGCTTGGTGATGTCATGAAGGAATCTGCCCAGATTGCGTTGAGTTTTGTCCGCTCCCAGGCAGAGCAGGCGAACGTTCCTGCAGAATATTTTGAAAAGCATGATTTCCACCTGCATGTGCCGGAAGGCGCAGTGCCAAAGGATGGTCCGTCTGCCGGAATTACCATGGCGACAGCGTTTTATTCCATGGTAACGAATATTCCGGTGCGTGCGGATGTGGCAATGACCGGTGAAATTTCCCTCCGGGGAAGAGTACTTCCGATTGGCGGTCTGAAAGAAAAGCTTCTGGCGGCAAAACAGGCGGGAATTAAGAAAGTACTGATTCCAAAAGAGAACGAGCGGGATCTGGCGGAAATCTCAGAAGAAATTACGGAAGGCATGGAAGTAGTACCAGTGTCAAAGATGGCTGAGGTGCTGGAACATGCACTGGTGAAAAGATAAACTATATGGAGCTGCTGTAAAAGAGTTCCCGGAATGGAGAAAACGATGAATGTAAATAATGTATCCCTGGAAACAGTCTGTGGTATTACCAGCACGCTGCCGGAAAATGTCCTGCCGGAATTTGCTTTTGCGGGTAAATCAAACGTAGGCAAGTCCTCGTTAATCAATGCCCTGATTAACCGGAAATCGCTGGCAAGGACTTCGTCCCAGCCGGGAAAAACCCAGACCATTAATTTTTATAATGTGGAAAACCAGTTGTATTTTGTAGACCTGCCAGGATACGGATACGCGAAAGTGTCCCAGGAAATCAAAGCAAAATGGGGCAAAATGATCGAACGCTATCTGCAGAAATCAAAACAGTTAAAGCTGGTGTTCCTGCTGATTGATATCCGTCATGAGCCTTCTGCCAACGATAAAAATATGTATGAATGGATTGAGTATAATGGTTTTGAACCAGTCATTATTGCCACCAAGATGGACAAATTAAACCGCAGCCAGGTGGCGAAGCATGTAAAAATGCTCCGTACCGGGCTTGGACTGAAGAAGGAAACCATACTGATTCCGTTTTCTTCTGAAACAAAGCAGGGAAAGGAAGAAGTCTGGGGAATTATCGAGTCCTATTTAGCGGCAAAAGAGCAGGACGGATTGGTGGAAGAATGAAAAAATATCTGACAAAAGAGTATTTGAAACGAAATCTGATTATGCTGTTTTCTGTCTGCATGATGGGTGTCTGTGTCCAGTTTCTGAACCTGACGAAACTGGGACCGGACCCATGTTCCGCATTAAATTATGGCGTGTCCGCAAAACTGGGTATGTCCTTTGGAACCTATCAGTTTTTATTTAATGTGGTTTTGTTCCTGATTGTGGTGGTGCAGGATAAAAGCCTGTTTGGTACCGGGTCTCTCGGTAATATGATTCTGGTGGGCTATGCCGCCGATTTTACCGGATGGGTACTTCAGGTAACCGGACTTCTGCCAAAGCTTCAGGAGAATATGTCTGCCGGACTGGCCGTGGGAATTATGATTCCGGCGCTGGCGGTGTTTCTTGTAGTGGCAGCACTGTATATGAACTGTGGTCTGGGAACGGCACCTTACGATGCGATACCGTTTCTGGTGCATAAAAAACTGGAAATGGCAAGGAAAAAGAAGATTCCATTCCGCTTTGTGCGGATGGCGTTTGACGGTATAGTAACACTGGCAGCGTTCCTTATTGGCGGTGGTATTGGAATCGTGACAGTGCTGATGATTTTTCTGCTTGGACCGGCGGTGGATGGAGTGTCCAGAGTGGTGGAAAAAAGCGGAATTTTTACAGAATAAGTTCAGGAAAGACGATAAGCAAAAGCTCTGGAAGCCATGGCTGTAACAGCCGTGATTTCCAGAGCGATTATTTTTTTCATGGTCTGAAAAGAGGAGGAGTTATTTTCCTGCCGCCAGTGTGGAAATCAGATATCCATAAACGTCCGCACTGCATTCTTTCCAGCGGCTGCATATCGTATCTGCTTCAGCAGTGGAAGATACCAGCAGGTTAATGTGGACCAGTTCGCTGTCACGCTCCACCACCCGGAGTTCCACGACATATTCGTTTTTCTTTGTAGTTGGAGAGTATTCTGCTGTGACTGCCGCCATTTCCCTTAATTCATACTCTTTGGCGGAAAGGTAGGCATCAATGTCGTCCCGTATGCCTACCGGAATCCGGGTGTAGAAGTAGGAGAGAGTTTCCTTGCCTTCGGCAGTGATGCTGTACAGATTCGGAGTACGGGAGCGGTCTACATAAACATATTTGTCCTCAATCAGTTCTTCCAGCGGCTGGTTGATGGTAAAGGGGGTCGCATACTCCTTTTCCAGAATAAACAGGGTCAGCTCCGTATGGGTAATTGGAAAATTAATCCGTTCCAAAATATACAGGATGATTAATTTATAGAGCATCAGCGATTCAGATTGCATGGCGGTAAGTTTCCTCCTTGGATGATGGTTCGTTCTTTTAGTGCATTTCGCAAATCATTTTGTACTCTTTTTTTATCTGTGCTCCAGAGGGGAGCGATTAATAGTTTTTTCGGACCGTCACCGGTGAGACGGTAAATAACGATATGGGACGGAATGCGTGTCAACAGGTGCATGACCGTATCCAGATAAGTCTGGCGGTCCATGCAGTAAAAGGCATTGTCATGACAGAGCGTGTCGTACTCTGCTGCAAACCGGGTTCCTTTTAATATGTGAAGAAGCTGCAGCTTGATTCCGTGTACCGGAAAGGTGCAAATATAGTCGATGGTATTCTGCATGTCTTCCAGAGTTTCATAAGGAAGACCAAGAATACAGTGTACAATAACCGGAATGTGTTGTCCGGACAAAGCAGTGACTGCGGCAGCAAAAACGTCATTCGAATATCCACGGTTAAAATAAGCAGCGGAAGATTCCTTTGCTGTCTGGAGTCCCAGTTCCACGTAAACTGGTTTCAGAAGCGCCAGTCTGCCGAGAAGTTCAAGAACAGGGGCAGGAAGACAGTCCGGCCGTGTTCCGATAAACAAACCTTCGATATCCGGATGCATGAGGGTTTCCGTAAAAATACGTTCCAGGTAATCCACAGGGGCATAGGTATTGGTGAAGGATTGAAAATAAGCAAGGTAACCAAAGGGAGCTCCGTTTTTTGGCAGTTTGTTTTTTACCTGTGCTTTGGCAGCCTCAATCTGTTCTGCCAGACTGCCGGTATGTTTCTGGGCAAAGTCCCCGGAGCCGCTGGCACTGCAGAATGCACAGCCGCCGGTGCCGGTGGTGCCATCCCGGTTTGGGCAGGTCATGCCGCCATCCAGGGAAAGACGGAACATTTTTTTTCCGAAGGTTTCCTTAAAATATTCATCTGCACTGTAGAAATAAGGCTTCATCGGAAAATCCTTTCTGTTTTTGCAGGTAAGCGTAGTCAGGAGCAGAAGAAATGCACTGGTCCGGAAATACGCAGATAAAAGTCCATAGATAGTCTTATTGTACCACCGATAAAGTTTTTCGTCAACGTGACGATTTCCTACTTTTCAATTTGAAAAATATGGTGTATAATAGAAACAGAGCGTGACGGTACAGGCGTTGTACCATTACGGAAAGATAGGATGGTTCTGAATACAGAATGTTCTTTGGATAGTATGAGTTCCCTGCATCCCCATGAAGTAAATGACAGATAAAAGGAGAATAGTATGGCAGATTTTTCAGCAATGTCTCTTGCAGAATTAAAGGAAGAGGCGAAGAAAAGAGGATTAAGAGGATTTTCTTCCATGAAAAAACAGGAGCTGGCGGAAGCATTGTCCGCACAGCAGACAAATGAGACAGAAACGGTAAAAAAAGAAACAAAGCCGGCAAAAGAGTCAAAGAAAGCAGTAAAGGAAACCAGGGCAGCGAAGAAGGTTGTGGAAGAAACAAAGCCGGAACAGCCAGCGGCAAAAGAAGAAGCAGTGGAAGCTGCTGTGGTGGAGACACCGGAAGCAGGGAAGGAAGAGCCTGTGTCTGACGAAGCAGACGGAGCAGGTCGTGAAGAACAGCCGGCAGATGTACGGAGCATACCGGAAGAACGCCGTGTACCACTGCAGGGGGCACCGGAGCGCAGACCGCTGTATCAGGACAGGGGACAGGCAGGTATGCAGCGCCGTCCGGGTTCCTATGTACAGCAGCCGAGAGCCGGATATAATGCACAGCCGGGATATAACAACGCAGGACAGAGCCGTCCGCAGCAGAATACAGGTGACCAGCCGCCACAGCCAAAGGGACCTACCGCCATGGACATTGCTGCCATGTCACCAAAGGAATTAGAGGCACTGGACAGCGGTGAAACAAAGACCGGTATTCTGGAAATTATGCCGGAGGGATTTGGATTTATCCGTTGTGACAATTACCTGCCGGGCGAAAATGATGTTTATGTGGGCACGCCGCTGCTTCGTAAGTATGGACTGCGTACCGGGGATATTGTTTCCGGTAATACCAAAATCCGTACGGCAACGGAGAAATTCAGTCCGTTATTATATGTAAAGACCATTAATGGTTTCCCGGTAGTGGAAACTCCAATGAGAAGACCTAAATTTGAGCATCTGACCCCGGTTTTCCCAAATCAGCGTATTCATCTGGAAACACCGAACGGACCGCTTGCCATGCGTATGGTAGACCTGATTTCCCCAATCGGCAAGGGACAGCGTGGTATGATTGTGTCCCAGCCAAAGACCGGTAAGACGACACTGTTAAAGCAGGTGGCAAAGGCAATTACCAGAAACCATAAAGACATGCACCTGATTATTCTTCTGATTGATGAACGTCCGGAAGAAGTTACCGATATTAAGGAATCCATTGAGGGAGAAAAAGTAGAAGTAATCTACTCCACCTTTGATGAACTTCCGGAAAACCACAAGAGAGTATCAGAAATGGTAATTGAGCGGGCAAAGCGTCTGGTGGAGCATAAAAAGGATGTTGTGATTCTGTTAGACAGCATTACCCGGCTGGCAAGAGCCTATAACTTAACCGTACAGGCCAGCGGCCGTACCTTGTCCGGTGGTCTTGATCCGGCAGCCCTTCACATGCCGAAGAAGTTCTTCGGTGCAGCCCGCAACATGAGGGAAGGCGGCAGTCTGACTATTTTATCCACCGCCCTGGTAGAGACTGGAAGCCGTATGGATGATGTGGTATTTGAGGAATTTAAGGGAACCGGCAATATGGAACTCGTACTGAACAGAAGTTTATCCGAAAGAAGGGTATTCCCGGCGATTGACCTGCCGAAGTCCAGTACCAGACGGGAAGATTTATTACTTACTCCGACAGAACTGGAGGCAACCACGATTATGCGCCGTGCGCTGAACGGAATGAAGTCGGAAGAGGCTACAGAGAACATAATTAAACTGTTTACCCAGACCAGAACCAACGCAGAATTTATTGAAATGGTAAAAAAGACAAAAATTATTAATTAACTATTGCATTTCTTAGAAATGTGTGGTATACTGTAAAAGCTGTTTATTATGCGGTTAATAATCGTAATGCGTGAAATAAGAGGTGAAAAGAATGAAAGAAGCAATTCAGCCAAAGTACTATCAGGCAAAGGTAACATGCAACTGCGGTAATGAGTTCGTTACTGGTTCTACCAAGAGCGAAATCCACGTAGAAATTTGTTCCAAGTGTCATCCTTTTTATACCGGCCAGCAGAAAGCTGCTGCTGCTCGTGGTGCTATTGAGAAGTTCAACCGTAAGTATGGTTTAACACAGTAGCAGACAAAAACATAAGGTTAAAAATCAGGTTGAGCTATAGGTTTGCTCAACCTATTTTTAAATCATGAAAAAGAAAATATGGAAACAGGAAGAACTCCTGTATCTTTGAAATAGTAACGGAAATGAGATGGAGCTGTTAATAAATAAGGAGGAATCTTAGTATGAGACCATCCGGGATTGGCGGACAGGCGGTTATCGAGGGTGTTATGATGAAAAATGGCAGTAAATATGCTGTTGCCGTCCGGAAGCCTGACAAAGAAATCGAAATAAAGACAAATACGTTGTCCACGAAAAAGAGTCCGGCAGCCAACATACCGGTTGTCCGGGGCGTTCTGGCATTTGTTGATTCCCTTTCTCTTGGAATGAAAACACTGAATTTTTCTGCATCCTTTTATGAGGAAGAGGAAGAAGAATCAAAATTTGAACAGAAATTAAATAAAATAACCAAAGGTCATGCGGATGGAATTCTGACCGGATTTACCATGGTACTGGCAATACTGCTGGCTGTAGGAATTTTTGTGGTGGTGCCAATGCTGTTAGCTGGGTTTCTGGCTGCAAAGATTGAGAACCAGACTCTGCTTGCGGTGCTGGAAGGTGTGTTCCGTCTGCTGATTTTTATTGTGTATATCGGACTGATTTCCAGAGTAAAGGATATTCAGCGTGTGTTCATGTATCATGGTGCAGAACATAAAACGATTAACTGTATTGAAAACGGGCTGCCGCTGACGGTGGAAAATGTCAGAAAACAGAGCAGGGAACATAAGCGCTGTGGCACCAGTTTTATGCTGACGGTTATGGTAATCAGCATTATTTTCTTTATTTTTATCAGAATAGATCACACGGTACTGCGATTTGTGGTCCGTCTGCTTCTGATTCCGGTAATTGCAGGTGTGTCCTATGAATTTATCCGTCTGGCGGGCAGAACAGAAAACAAGCTGGTGAATGTGTTAAGCAGACCGGGCATGTGGCTGCAGGCACTGACTACCAGAGAACCGGATGATTCCATGATTGAAGTTGCCATTGCTTCGGTGGAAGCAGTGTTTGACTGGCAGAAATTTTTAGATAAGGAAAACAGGAAGAAGAACCGGAAGAACAGTAAAAAGCAGGCAGAAGAGGAACAGAAGCAGAGTGAGGCTGCCGCGGCAGAAGAAATTGCGGCTGTGCTGGAGAGAATTGAAAATCCAAAATCAGAAGCCGGAAAGAAGAAAAAAGCAGAAAAGTCAAAGGCAGAAGTAAAGAAGCAGGGAAAAACAGAGAAACCGGAGATGGAAGAGAAAGAACAGGAAACACCTGTGCAGGAGAAGCCGGCAGAGGTGGATCTGGCCCAGATGTTTGACATGAAGCTCACCATGGAACCAAAAGAAATCCGGCATGGCAGAGCACCGAAGAAAGATCCGATGCCGTCTGCAACACGGGCAGTCAGTGCGGCAAAAGAGGATGAAGATGATGATATTTTAAAGGCTCTGGATATGTATTTTGAATTTCAGGGAACGAAGTCGGTAATGGAAATTTCTGATGAAGTACCGGAAGAGGATACAAAGGGATGAGCAGTTACAGGGAAGTGCTCCGGCAGGCAGTAACAGTACTGGAAGCAGCACAGATTCCGGAGGCTGATGCCGATGCCTGGCAGCTGTTTTCTTATGTGACCGGAATGCGCAGGGCAGAGTATTTCATGAAGCTGATGGAAGAAATGCCAAAAGCATACAAGGAACAGTATGATGCATTGCTGGAACAGCGCTGCCAGCGTATTCCATTACAGTATATTACCGGCAGTCAGGAATTTATGGGATTTGAGTTTCTGGTTAGTCCGGCTACACTGATTCCAAGGCAGGATACCGAAATTCTGGTAGAAGAAGCCGCCAGGTCTGCCGAAGGGAAACGGGTGCTGGATATTTGTACCGGAACAGGATGTATTCTGCTCAGTCTGGCAAAGCTTTGTAAGCTTTCCGGAGCAGTGGGAACGGATATTGTTCCTGAAGCTGTGGAGACAGCAGGGAAGAATGCAGAGCGGCTGGAAATTCCGGCAGAGTTTTATTGTGGTGATTTATTTCAGGCGGTTCCGTCCGGGGAACGCTTTGATATGATTGTGTCCAATCCACCGTATATTCCGTCAAAGGTGATAGATACCCTTATGCCGGAGGTGCGGGATCATGAACCGGTGACGGCTTTGGACGGTGATTCGGATGGCCTGAAATTTTACAGGGAAATTATCCGGACGGCACCGGAATATCTGACGGAGCATGGTGAGATATTTTTTGAAATCGGATGTGAGCAGGCGGTGGATGTATCAGCACTGCTGGCAGAACGTGGATTCCGGAATATACGTGTGGTAAAAGATTTAGCAGGACTGGACCGGGTGGTTTGTGCCTGCTGGCAGTAGGTGTATAGAGAGGTAAAGAAAGATGTTTGATAAGTTAGAGGATTTATTAAGACGATTTGAAGAAATCCAGAATGAGTTAAGTGAGCCAACCGTAGTCAGTGACCAGAACCGGTTCCGTAAACTGATGAAGGAGCAGAACGACCTGACTCCGATTGTAGAAGCATATACGGAGTATAAGAAGGAAAAGCAGAACATTGAAGACAGTCTCATGATTCTGGACGAAGAAAGTGATGAAGAAATGAGAGAGCTGGCAAAGGAAGAATTAAATGCCAGCAAGGAAAATGTAGAAGCTCTGGAGCAGAAGTTAAAGATTTTACTGCTGCCAAAGGACCCGAACGATGACAAGAACGTTATTGTGGAGCTTCGTGCAGGTACCGGTGGTGACGAAGCTACTTTATTTGCAGCAGAAATTTACCGTATGTACTGCAAGTATGCGGAATCCCAGCGTTGGAAAACAGAGCTGATTTCCGTCAGCGAAAATGGTATCGGCGGATTTAAAGAAGCGATTTTCATGGTAAATGGTGCAGGTGCATACTCCAAGCTGAAGTATGAAAGTGGTGCCCATCGTGTACAGCGTGTCCCGGTAACGGAATCCCAGGGACGTATCCAGACCTCTGCCATTACCGTGGCAATTATGCCGGAAGCAGAAGAAGTGGATATTGAAATCAATCCAAATGACTGCCGTATTGACGTATTCCGTTCCTCCGGTAACGGTGGACAGTGCGTTAATACCACCGACTCCGCAGTTCGTCTGACCCACATCCCGACCGGTATCGTAATTTCCTGTCAGGATGAAAAGTCCCAGTTAAAGAACCGTGATAAGGCATTCAAGGTACTGCGTTCCAAACTGTATGAGCTGGAACTGGAAAAGGCCCACAGCGCAGAAGCAGCAGCCAGAAAGAGCCAGGTAGGTTCCGGTGACCGTTCTGAAAAGATCCGTACCTATAACTTCCCACAGGGCCGTGTAACCGACCACAGAATTAACCTGACGGTGTATAATCTGGATGCGGTTATGGACGGAGATCTGCAAAAATTTGTGGATTCCTTGATTGCAGCCGACCAGGCAGCGAAGTTAGCGGAGATGGCGGAAGAGTAAAATCCATATAAAGTAAAAGAGAAAGAGAAGCGGTCCGCCCTGTGGTAACCGCTTCTTTCTACGTTGTTTTTATTGAACAAATCATCATTTTTTGGTATAATAGGAAAAAAGCTTCGCTTTATCATTATGGAATAAAATATCAGCCTACAAAAGAATACAAGGATTGGGGGAATACTATGAAGTCTTTAAATCGTACACAATTAAAACTGATTGCCATTTGTGCTATGGTTTGTGACCATGTGGCCTGGGGCTTTGTGGAGTTTATGAGTCCCCTCGGACAGGTCATGCATGTTATTGGCAGACTTACCATTCCAATTATGTGTTTCTTTATTGCGGAGGGCTTCCGCAAAACTTCCAGTGTCAAAGAATATATCAAACGGATGATGCTGTTTGCCGTTGTGGCAATGCTGCCGTTTTATCTGTTTTTTGGTGAAATGTATGAATACCGGCAGAATATTATATTTGACCTGTTATTAGGTTTGCTGCTGCTGGCTGTTCTGGAACATAAGAAGTTTAAAATCTGGCACAAAGTTGTGCTGGCAGCAGGGTTGTTCCTGATTTCTGCAGCGGTTGGCGGCTGGATTATCATGCCGATGCTGTATATTCTGGTGTTTTATTATGTGCGGGATTTCAAAAAGCAGGCAGCATGGGTCTGCGGGCTTACCATTGTGCTGGAAGTGTTTTTGATTGTGGCAGTAGAGCTGAACCGGGTGCTGCATTTTTCCCGTTATGACTGGCCATGGTACGATAAACTGTATTTTTTAGGTTTTATGATACCGTTAATATTTATTAAGCGTTACAACGGAGAAAAAGGAAAACAAATCGGAGGCAGGTATTTCTTTTATTTGTTTTATCCGGGACATTTTCTTGTGTTAGCCGGACTAAAAAAGCTGGTGGCAGGCTGTACGCTGTATGAACTTTATGTGGGAGTACATGTGCTTGCCCTGCTGGTATGTCTGGCTGTTCTGCTGAAAGTATTCTGGGCAAGACCATCCAGAGGCCAGATCGGAACGCTGCTTTTAGTTCTGGCAGGATGTATTTATGCGTTTGGTTTTCTTTTGGAAATAACCTCAGGAAATACCGGAGGTTTTTATGCGGCAACAGTGACCCAGTATTTTGGGGAATGTCTGCTGATGTTAGGGTTTACCACCTTTGTGGCGGAAATGTGCCATAAAGTAGTGCCTGCGTTTATCTATGCGCTGGAATGGCTGGCAGGTATTCTGATTATGTGGATGCTGTTTACCACAAGGGAAAATCATTATTTTTACAATTACATAGGAATCGATACCAGTGGTCCTTTTCCAAGACTGGTACTGGAGCATAACTGGGGATTTTTCCTGTTTTTGGCGTATATGGTAATTGTGTGTGTAAGCTGTATTGTTACCTGTATTGTCTGGGGCATACGTTCGAACGGGATTGAGCGCAAGAGGATGCTTTGTACGGCAACTGCAATTGTCTGCCCGTGGCTTCCTAATGTTATCCGGATTATGGGACTGACCGGAGGCTATGAGGTTCCGTGTCTTGGTATTATGGGAGCGGTTGTACTGGTTGGTCTGGCTCTCACACGGTATGGTTATTTTGATTCCATTGCCCTGGCTGGGGAAAATGCCCTGAACCATGGGCAGGAAGGGATTATGGTAATCAATAATCATCATGCCATTACCTATTTTAACAAACGAATGGTGGAAATGTTCGGGAAACTTTCGTTAAAGCAGAATGCGTACGGAAACGATACATTGCGGGATATTTTTGAAGGAAAATTAAAGACACTGGAGCTGAATGGAAAAATATACGAAATGAGAGTGGAACCACTGGTGGAAGGTGGTTATGTGCAGGGATACATGCTCTGGATGTTAGACATTACGGAACACCATGAAATTCTGTCAAAAATCAGTGACCTGGCCCATAAAGATTCCCTGACCGGAGTATATAACCGGAGTTATTTTATCAGTCTGCTGGAAGAATATTTAAAACAGGGCGGCGGTGGAAGCCTGTTTATGATGGATTTAAACAGTTTCCGGCAGATTAATGAACGTTTTGGACATCAGACCGGAGATGAAATTCTGGCAAAGTTCGGACAAATTCTTGCAGGACAGACAGCGGATACCATAGCCTGCAGAATAGGAGGAGATGAATTCTGCCTGTTTTACAAAGAGGCAATTGAAACAAAGGAACTGGAGGCAATGGCTGAAAAGATTGCAGAGGAATTTAAAGTATTGCTGGCAGGAGAAAAATATGCCGGAATTACGAGTGTTTCCTTTGGAATTTCTAAAATTCTGGAAGCTGCGGACCGGGATTTTGAGAAGCTTTACAGTAATGCGGACAAGGCATTGTATGTAGCCAAAAACAGAAGTAAAACAGGATGGTATATTCTTTAAAACTGTCGGAAATGAAGTGGAGTGAGATGGTAGAAATGCAGAAATTCAGAAAAATAATCCGTACCGTACTTCTGGTGGATATTCTGCTGATAATTCTGGTCATAGTGGGATTTAAGGTAGATGATATGACGCTTTCCAAAGGAGAGGTCAGTGAATTTAATACCGGATGGACCATGACCTGGCCGGATGGAAAGCAGGCGGAGCTGGGAAAACTGCCGTATCTGGGAAAAAGTGAACCGGGCGAACTGGTTGTGATGGAAAATATCATACCGGAAAAGTATTTTGGAATGACGATGTCATTTCTGTCTGCGGACAAAGAACTGACGGTCTGGCTGGATGGGAAACTGGTGTATGAGTTTGGAACGGAAGATGTACGGTACTTCGGACATACACCGGGCAGTGTGGTGAATTTTATTGATATTCCGGCTGACCTGACAGAAGGCCGGATTCGCATGGAAATGGTATCTCCGTATGGGGATTATGCGGCCAGAGCCAGTACGATTACGGTGGGAGAGCGGGATATCCTGATTTTAAAACTGCTACAGGATAATCTGTTCCATCTTTTGTGTAATGTTATTATTTTGATTTGTGGAATTATCTTTTTCCTGTTGTCCCTGATTCAGAAAGTTTCCGGGCAGAAAACAGGAGGTATGCAGTATTTATGCGGATATTGTCTGGTAGCAACGCTGTATTACTCGGTGGAAACCAAAGTGCTGCATATTTTTTACGGAAACCAGACGCTGTATTCTGTGCTGGTCTTCCTTTGTGTTATGCTGATTCCATTTTTTATCGGGCTGTATTATGCCAATGGTATTTTTTCGCATTATAAGCTGCGCTGGAAGGTTCTGCTTGGTTTGAACAGTGTGAATATTGTGGTTCAGATGCTGCTTCAACTGACAAATCTGGTGGATTTTATGAACATGGCATTTGTTTCCCATGCCCTGATTGCCCTGACCGTACTGCTTGTAGGAAAATCCTATCTGGAGGAACTAAAGAAAAACAAAGACAGAACCATGCAGCTTGGTATGCTGGCACTGTTGTTTATGGGGATTGGCGGTACCATTGACATTGTCCGGATGTATGTGGTTGCCGTAGGTGATATGGGCAAATTCAGCCGTCTGGGAACGACCTGTTTTGGCATTATCATGCTGTACCAGCATATCAGCCAGGTGATGAAAGGGTATGCCCATAATACCGAAGAAAATGCAAGGCTTTTAAAAAATGAGATGGAGCTGATAGAAAAACAGAATGAGCAGCTGAAAGCGGCAACGGAACAGGCAGAAGAAGCAAGACAGGAAGCACTTGCTGCCAATGCGGCCAAAGGAAAATTCCTTGCCCATATGTCCCATGAAATCAGGACGCCAATCAATGCAGTGCTTGGCATGGACACGATGATTCTGCGGGAAAGCCGGGAAATGCATATTAAGGAATATGCGCTGGATATCCAGAATGCCGGACAGACACTGCTGTCCCTGATTAATGAAATTCTGGATTTTTCCAAAATTGAATCAGGAAAACTGGACATTATTCTGGTGGAGTATGATTTCAGCAGCCTGCTGCATGATATTTCCAATATGATTAAAGCAAAGGCGGAGGCAAAACATCTGACACTGAGCATTTATGTGGATGAAAAACTTCCGTCCAAGCTGTTAGGAGATGACGTCCGTATCCGCCAGGTACTGGTAAATCTTTTAAACAATGCGGTAAAGTATACCCAGCAGGGCAGTGTCAGCCTGAAGGTGGATGGAAGAGTGGAAGGAAGAAAAGCGATTTTTGAGTTTTCTGTGGAGGATACCGGCATAGGTATCAAAGAAGAAGACATTGAAAAACTCTTTAAGGAATTTGAACGTATTGAAGAAAAACGAAACCGGAACATTGAGGGTACGGGTCTTGGTATCAATATTACCACCCAGCTGCTTCTGCTGATGGGCAGCAGGCTTCAGGTAGAAAGTGAATATGGAAAGGGTTCCCGGTTTTTCTTTACTTTAGAGCAGCAGATTGTGGATTCCACGCCGGTAGGAAATCTGGAAGAACGGCTGAAAAAGTATTCCACGGAGTATGCTTATATGGCTGCCTTTACGGCGCCGGATGCAAGAGTGCTGGTTGTGGATGATAATGCAACGAATCTGAAAGTATTTGTCAGTCTGTTAAAGAATACGAAAATCAACGTGGATGTAGCAGACAGCGGAAAAGCCTGTCTCGAACTGACAGAGAAACATCATTACGATTTGATTTTCCTGGATCATATGATGCCGGAGATGGATGGAGTAGAAACCCTGCATTGTATGAAAGCAGCGGAAAACAGCCAGTGTGAAGGTACGCCGGTGGTTGCTTTAACCGCCAATGCGATTACCGGAGCGAAAGAAATGTATCTGGCAGAAGGATTTGATGCATTTCTGCCAAAACCAATTAATCCGGACAAGCTGGAACAGATGGTTCTGCGTCTGCTGCCCCGGGAGCTTCTTGTGTTTGATGTGGAAGAAGAAGGAGAAAAAGCAGAAGAACCGGCGATGGCACCAGCCGCAGCCACAGAAGAAGCAGAAGAACTTCCAATGGTGGACGGTGTGGACTGGAGTTATGGTTTCCTGCATCTTCCGGCAAAGGAGTTACTGTTGGAAACGGTAGCTGATTTCTGCAAAACCATAGAGGCAGAGGCTGCTGCCCTGCAGAAGTTTTATGAAGGACGGTATGAGCCGGAAACCCTGGCACAATACCGGATTAAAGTCCATTCCATGAAGAGTGCGGCCAATCTGATTGGTGCCACGGTGCTGGGCGGTATGGCAAAACTTCTGGAGAATGCTTCCAGAGAAGGTGATATCCGCCGGGTGGAAGCGCTTCATGATATATTTCTGGAAGAATGGAGGAGCAGCAAAGAGAAATTAAGCCTCTGTTTTGGCGGAGCACAGGAGGAAGAGAAGGCAGGGTGGAACAGAGAGGAAGCAGAGGATGTTTCCGTACTGCTTGCTTATCTGGAAATGCTGCGTACCGCTATGCTGGAACTGGACATTGATGCCATGGACGAAGCTATGGCTGCACTGGAAGGATTCCGCTATACAGAGGACGTACAGCAGAAAATAGAACAGCTCTCCGGACATGTGATTAACATGGATGCGGAGCAGGGAGAAATTCTGATTCAGGAACTGATGAATCAGTTATCAATAGAAAGAAATGGAGGAGAATGAAATGAAAAAAGTACTTTTAGTAGGGGAATTAAATATGACGGTGAGCAGTGTCAACCAGTATCTGTCCAACCGTTTCCAGACACAGATTTGTATGAATACATACGAACTGGTGAAAGGAATGGAAAAGGTATTCAAGCCGGATTTAGTAATCGTCTGTCTGGTAGGAAGTGAGACACTGGACAGCCGTATCCTGCCATTCCTTGGAGAAAAAAATAAGCCGATTCTTATCATTGGAACAAAGGAAGAGTGCGAAGGATACCAGAAATTTAAAGAAGAGAACCAGTGTGATTTTGCATACCGGCCAATTACGTTACAGGCATTACTGAAAAAATGTATGACCATGCTGAAACTGGAAGAAGAAGTCCAGGACGAAAGTCCTGCGGCAGAACAGCCGTCAAAGGAAAAGAAGCATGTGCTGGCGGTGGATGACAGCGGTATTCTGCTCCGCAGCGTCAAGAAAATGCTGGAAGGCCAGTATGAGGTAACGGTGGCTACGTCCGGCATGATGGCAATTACCCAGGCAAAGAAAAAGCGTCCGGACTTAATTCTTCTGGATTATGAAATGCCGGAATGGGATGGAAAGAGAACACTGGAAGAAATCCGCAAGGATGAAGAACTGAAAGCAATTCCGGTGCTGTTCCTGACGGCAGTGGCAGACAAGGCCCATATCACTGCCGTTCTGGGACTGAATCCGTGCGGCTATCTGTTAAAGCCGATTGAGCAGCAGAAGCTGATTGACACGGTGGAAAAGGCCTTGTCCGGTGAAATTTAAGGAAAACGCACTATACTGGAAACACATTGTGCCGGTTATAACTGTCCCGGTATTCGCTGGGTGAGAGTCCCGTTATTTTCCGGAAGGCATTGGAGAAATTGTGCGAATCGGAAAATCCCAGGCGGAAGGCTATCTGGGAGACCGGCTCCGTAGTTTCACTTAAATCTGCTTTTGCCCGTTCCATTTTAATCTGAAGGATATATTGTTTTAAGGAAATGCCTGCCCGCTGTTTAAAAAAGGTGGTCAGGTATTTTTCATTATAACCAAAATAGTTTGCCACCTGGGAAACTTTTAAGTTTTCTGTTAAATGCCAGAAGACATAATCACAGATATCCTGATACAGTTGTTCTTTGATAATCTGGTTGCCATAGGCAGGATAAATCTGCCCCTGCAGGGCTACTTCGGAGAGGACCGCACTGCACAGATAACGGTTTAATGTGATTTCACGGTAACGGCGGTCAGAATCCTGCAGCTGTTTCATCAGGATGATAATACGGTCGGGGGAGGTAAGACGTCCCTGCTCCGGCAGAAGAATTCTGCCCGGAGTATAGGTGAGGGAGGTAGTGCTGGAATCCCTGGCAGAAGGAAGGCAGGAAGGCGCTGTCAGCAGTTCATGGTCATTTTTCTCATTGTGGTAGCCGAAGTGCATCCAGTAAAAGACACAGTGGGATTTTTTTATTCCGTGCTGGAACGGTGTCGGCGGCATGAGAAGATATTCGCCCGGAGCAACGGTAAATTCTCTCTGGTTGGCGGCAATGAAAAGAAGACCTTCTGTTACAACAAAAAGTTCATAGTCCATCAGGTCTCGGGTCAGATGGGTCCAGTTGTCGTCCGGGGAAACAAATTTGCCGCACCAGTGGTAGGTAAATTCCTGATCGGCATGAAAACGGATGTAATTCATAAAGGCTCCTTTCTGGTACAGCATAAATGAAATGGGGCAGTGTCTGGGTGCTCTGTGAACAGTAACATTATACAACCTTTTTACACCTAATACAACCTTTGGGAATGGCTTATTTTTGTGCAATAAATTATAATGTTACTGTTCACACTATTTTACGGTTCTGGTAGTTTTTGGTGAGAAAATATCCATGTCCGCCTGGCTCTTCCTACAACAGTTCGTTCTTGTCGAACATGCCGATAAAAGTGATTGCTACGCACCAGGAAATGTACGGCTATGTTCGCCAAAAACGTACAGTTGTGTCAGAGATGTCGGACATTTGGATATTTTTCTCTCCAAAAACTACTATCCGCAATTGTGTAAAAGTTCCGTGTGAACAGTAATATTGTAATGGTTACAGGAAAGAAAAAAAGAGAGGGGTATACAAAGATGGAGTTCAAAAATTTATCCGCATTTCCACTGTCTGCAGTGGCAGTCACCGATGCTTATTTATTAAATGCGTATGACAAAGAGGTTGCGTATCTGACCTCTTTTAACACAGATAAACTTCTGGCAGGTTTCCGGGAGACTGCCGGACTTGATTTACAGGGGGGCACCAGATACCCGGGCTGGGAAACTTCCCTGATTGGAGGCCATACACTGGGGCATTATATTACGGCCTGTGTACATGCGTATGAGTCAGCGAATGCCACAGCAGATGACAGGGAATGTCTGCTTGGTATTTTAGAAAGACTGACCTTTGGCTTACAGGAATGTCAGGAGGCACTCGGCACGGGATTTTTATTTGGTGCGACAATCATGGACAAAGCGAATGTGGAGCAGCAGTTTGATCATGTGGAAAACAACCGCACCAATATTACAACAGAGGCCTGGGTGCCATGGTATACCATGCACAAAATTTTTGAAGGACTGGTGTCCCTTGGCAATATGACAACGACCGTGGAGGCAGATACAACACAGGTAGCAGCGATTGCTGCAGCGGCAAAAGAGACGGCGTCCCGTCTGGCAGACTGGGTGTATGGAAGAACTTCCTCCTGGAGTGAAGCCGTGAGAAATACGGTGCTTGGTATTGAATACGGTGGTATGAATGACTGTCTGTATGATGTGTATTTACTGACGGGTAAGGCAGAGCATTTGGAAGCTGCCCATGCTTTTGACCAGACGGCACTGTTTGACAGAGTATTTCAGGCAAAGCCGGGAGACAATGCCTTGAACAACCTTCATGCCAATACAACGATTCCAAAGTTTATGGGTGCTTTGAAACGGTTTGTGGTCTGTGGGGAAGCACAGTATCTGGCGTATGCGGAACGCTTCTGGACCATGGTAACAGAAAATCATTCCTACATTACCGGCGGTAACAGTGAGTGGGAACATTTTGGACTGGATAATGTGCTGGATGGAGAGCGTACCAACTGCAACTGTGAAACCTGCAATTCCTACAATATGCTGAAAATGACAAAGTTGTTGTTTGGGATTACCGGGGATGTGAAATATGCGGACTGGTATGAGAACACGTATATTAACTCTATTTTGTCCTCCCAGAATCCGGAAACCGGTATGAGTACTTACTTCCAGCCAATGGCAAGCGGTTACTTCAAGGTGTATGGAGAGCCGTTTACGAAGTTCTGGTGCTGTACCGGCTCCGGTATGGAAAATTTCACAAAGCTGGGAGAGAGTTTTTATTTCTATAAAGACAATATGCTGGTGGTAAACCAGTACCTTTCTTCCGAACTGTCCTATGGATTATTTGGTGTAAAGCTGGAAGCAGCGATGCCGGAATCGGAGCAGGTGACCCTGACTCTGACCAGGGCGTTAAAGGGAACACTGGCACTGCGTCTGCCGGAGTGGCTGGCAGCAGAAGCCGTTATTACAGTAAATGGCAGAGAACAGCAGTATGACATTATGGGAGCAGAAAGAAAATCCTGCAGAACCGGAAACGGCTATGCGGTTCTGTCGGGAGAGTTTCCGGAAGGAACGGTAATCGGTCTGACCCTGCCAATGAATGTCCGTGCGTATGCCCTGCCGGATGGTGAAAATACGTATGCATTCAAATATGGTCCGGTAGTACTTAGTGCCCTGCTTGGTACGGAAGAAATGGTAAAGTCCGTGACAGGAGTGGATGTCACCATTCCGAAGGAACGTGTACTTTCCAGAGAGTATCTGGATTCGGAAAGCGAAAGCCTTACAGTACAGACGGCAACGGTGGCAGAGTTTATGGAGCATATTAATGACCATATGGTACGGGATAATTCTTCGGATACATTGAAATTTTCCTTAAAGGATACGGATGCCAGATTATCTTACGTAACCCATTACCGCCAGCATAAAGAGCGCTATGGCATTTATTTTACATTTACCGATGCACAGAGTACCGGAAAGACAGGGGACGAGAGAAAACGGTGGATGGAAACCTGCCGCCTGGATACCGTCCAGCCGGGCTATGGCCAGTATGAAAATGATGAACTGCATCAGATGACAGAAGCAGGGGAAGGTTCGGTTGGAACTACGGAAAATGGAACGAGCCGCTATGCAAAGCAGAACGGAAGTTTTTCCTATACCATGCTGGTGGATGTGGCAGGAACAGACCTGCTTGCCATGTTTGACAGTAAGGATAATGGAAAAACCATCCGTATTACCGCTGGTACAGAACTGGTTTACGAGAGTGTACTGGACAGTAACGGCAGGGAAGGATATTATGAAGTAGTGATTCCGGTGCCGCAGAACATACTGGAACTGGCAAAAAAGAAACAGGTGTATGGAGAAGAGAAGGAAGTGGTAACATTTTCCTTTGCAGGAACAGAACAGGCGGAGTCTGCTGCCTTGTGTGAATTTCTGTATACAATGAAACGATAATACAAGTATAAAAAATCCCTCGGAAAGAGGGATTTTTTTCTTGCAGAAATAGGACCGTAGTACTATAATTAAACTATATGTAATTGTGAAGGTAGGAAACAGTTACTATGACGCAGGAAAGGATGTAAGGCTTTCTATTGCAGAATTCATGGATTATGACTGCATATAGAAAGAGTAGAAAGAGTAGAAAGAGGTTTTTTATGCAGGAAGCGGATATCAGTACAAAAGTATTTGAAATTGTGAGCAACGTTCCGGACGGGCAGTTTGTGTTTATTGAGGATATTGCAAAAGGTATTTCCAACTGGTCCAGGGATGCGGTGGATTATTTCGGACTGCCGGGGGTAAATCTGACGAATACGTCAGAGGTTATTGGGAATTTGGTGCATCCGGAAGATCTGGAACGCTGGAAAAAGGAAGTTGACGATGCTTTTGCTATGAAAAGCGATGGATTTTTTCTGACTTACCAGATTAAGAATGCCAAGGGCGAGTATGTACACTGTACAGGGAAAGGAAAGATTATTCTTGGAGATGGGGGCAGACCATTAATTTTTGCCGGTTCCATTACCGTACATCAGGGAGAGGAATCGAATGATGCCATTACGGATCTGCCGAAGTTCCAGAGTTTTTTAAAAAATGTCAGCCAGACCAAAAAGGAAAAACATGAATGTCTTCTGGTGGCACTGGAAATCCGGCGGTTTGGCAGTATCAACGCATTATATGGTTATAATTTCGGCAGCAAGACGTTATACGAGACGGCCCAGATGATAAAGGAAATTGTGGGAGACTGCGGCAGGGTATACCGGCTGGAAGGAATCAGTTTCGGAATTCTGTTTAAGAAAAATGATCTGGAGTTTGCCAAAACGGTATTCAGCCAGATCAGGGAAAAAATGGCGAGCTTTTCCCTGGATGGTACTTCCATAAATATAGAAATCTGCGGTGGTGCCCTGTATACCAGAAATTATACTGTCAGTTCCCAGACGGTGTACTCCTGCCTGCTGTCCGCACTGGAAAAGGCAAAGGATGAAGACGCTTACGACATGGTGATTTTTGATGATGAGTCCCATGAAACCAATTATAAAATGCTGGAGCTTTTGGATGCCATCAAATCCGGCATCCGCAATAACTGTGAAGGCTTTTACCTCTGCTACCAGCCGTTTGTATCTACAGTAACAGGAAAAATTATCGGTGCGGAAGCATTGATCCGTTGGCGGAGCCCTGTGTTTGGTGAAGTGTCACCAGGACGTTTTGTGCCGCATTTAGAGTCCCATCCGTGTTTTTATGATCTGAGTATCTGGGTACTGCGTAAGGCTATTGAGGATACCAGGGAAATTTTAGTGGACATTCCGGGATTTTTTATTAATGTAAATATGTCCTACAGCCAGTTGGAGCGGCCTGAGTTTAAACAGGCAGTTATTGATATACTGGAAGAGTTTGATTTTCCAAAGACAAATCTTCAGCTGGAGCTGACCGAACGCTGCCGTAACCTGGATATGAAATATTTAAGGGAGCAGCTGGAATTTTTCCGAAGTTATGATATTAAGATTGCCCTGGATGACTATGGTACTGGAAATTCTACCATCAATCTGCTGTGCGATCTGCCGATTACGTGTGTAAAGATTGACCAGACTTTTATTCTGCATATTCTGGACAAGAGCAATAACCGTGTTGTGGTGGATTCCACGGTACAGTGTGCAAAACGACTGGGCTTAAATGTCTGTTTTGAGGGTGTGGAAACCCAGGAAATCAAGGACTTTATCGGAAAGTATTCTGCAAATTACCATCAGGGCTATTTTTATTCCCGTCCGGTGGAATTTGAAAAATTTAAAGAATTTTTAAAGGATACCTGGACGGTCAGCGAGGTCAGCCTGATTAAAGGAAATCCAAGGGATACCTTTGGTGTGGACAATATTCTTTCCATGATTCCGGGTGGCTTCTTCATTTATACGAATGATGAGGCAGAAAAGCTGGTCAGTGTCAATGAAATGCTGTTGGAAATCTTTGACTGCAAGACGCTGAATGAGTTTCTGGAACTGACGGGCGGTTCCTTTAAAGGAATTGTACATCCAGAGGATTATCAGGAAGTCAGCAGAAGTATTATAGAGCAGATTGCAAAGAGTGATTCCAACCTGGATTTTGTCAAATACCGTATTATTACCCAGAAGGGAAAGGTAAAGTATGTGCGGGATTATGGACATCTGGTGAAGAATGAAAATGATGCGGATCTGTATTATGTATTTTTAGTGGAAGAGCATTAAAGCCAAAAGTAACGTCAGCCGCTGTCATGAAATCCCATGGCAGCGGCTGATTTATTCTGGATTATGCATAAAAACAATTCCCATTATGTCTGATAAAATATGTGGTGAATTTTCTGAAATGCCGTGTATAATGGTTTAAAAAGTACCAGTGTTACAACAAAATTTCCTACACCATGGATAACATCCGCCATCAGTCCTGCGGCTATCCAGGAAAGTCCCATGTTCACTCCGCCAATAATAAAATATGGAACCGAGCAGAGTGTGCCGAACAGGAGTCCGAAAAAGCCACTGATAAAAGCCCAGATAACGGGATTTTTTTCTTCTTTGAACAGTGTTGTAATTCCCCACAGGATGGTCCAGACGTACAGGTACATGAACCACCATGTACCGAAACCGTAAACCAGACCTTCCAGAATGGCAAAAATATAAATGATGTACAGTGTTTTTTTCTTAAAAAACAGCGTGTACAGGATAACCAGAAGGGAAACAACTTCAATATTCGGCAGTACAGCCAGAGCAACCTGGGATGTTAAAAGCAAGGCAGACAGCAGGGCAGTCAGTACCAGCTCTTTTACGGTCAGTTTCATTACCATCCCACCATTAAGGTCAGTTCATAGTGTTCCCCGTCGGTAACCGGGGTCTGGTCTACGCCGTACATCCAGGTTTCTCCGTTTACCGTGAGACACCACCATTCCTGATTTGTACTGTTGGCAGTTACGCCATCAACCGTATTAATGTACAGACCATAATCTCCCATATCTCCTTCGATGAGTCTTTTGGCAAGCAGTGCTTCGCCTAAATACTCTGCATCCGTGGATAGTTTGTGTTCTTTGGAGGAACCATCCGCTAAAATAACCTCCAGGGTGAAGGATTTGCTTCCTTCTTCTGTGTTTGGGCGCAGGGCAAAAAATGCCACGCCAAATACGGCAGCGATGACAATAAACAGACATGCCAGCAGTGCCACTTTCTTGTTGTTTTTCATAATAAAATTCTCCTTTACCAAATCCTCGTGGTTGAGTGTATTTCGTTCTGAGCAGGTCTTCTGACTTGCGGATTCCATAAGACAACATAACTGTCCAGTGCTGTCACAGTTACAAAGTGACTTATTACACAGTCTTCCGTCTTCCCAGAGAACCGGTTCCAATTGTTCTCCAGTGACATGGTGGATGACTGCTTTCCGTTTACAGCGGCGGGACCGTACAGGAATTGCACCTGTTTCCCTATTATGTCTGCGTTTTTGTCATTGCCGGCACATCAGTTATGCGAACAAAAATAAAAAGCAGACCACTCAAAACGGTATCAGTATAACATGCTGTTCTTTTTTTTTCAACAAAAGTTGTATGATTTCAGGCAAAAGTATAAAAACTAAACAGGAAGCGAAATGTTTTGCATCGATGGAAAGGAAACAGGACTTATGAAAGAAAAACAGAAAAATCATACTATGGAAGCAGTCATGCAGGAGAAAAAAAGGGAACTGCAGCTGGACAGGGCGTTTGAACTGGGCAACGCCGCTTCGTTTACAGACTGCACCGGTTCCGTTCCTGTGGCAGCAGTGACAGAAGAGCAGTGGAATAACTATGATGACTCCTATCATTTCCAGCCTCTTGCGGTGAATCCGGAAGATAAATAGGAACTGCTGCATAAAACCTGCACACCTCTTATGGTATCCACGTATGCTGCATTATGTTGTAATGGTCTGCTTGTGCAGGGCATAAGGATACGATAAGAGGCAGCCGGTAAAAAAACAGCAAAGGAAAATAATGGAAAAACGTTCTCCTGTTGCAGTTGACTTTGTTTTGTGTTACTATGTAAAGCAGGTGTAAGCATTCAGATACTATAGAAATGGAGTATGACAATGAAACGATTGTTACATATCAAAATGACAACTACCAGAATTATTGTACTTGGTTTTCTTGCAGGCATTCTTCTGGGCGGATTTCTGCTGTGGCTGCCGGTATCCTCGAAAGCAGGACAGAGCATTTCTTTTGTGGATGCCCTGTTTGTGGCGACCACATCTCTTTGCGTGACGGGACTGACGCCGGTGGTCATGGCGGAGCAGTGGAATTATTTCGGACAGGTCATCATCCTGTTTTTAATGCAGTTTGGCGGTCTGGGCGTGATTACGTTTACGACAACAGTACTGCTTATGCTGGGCAGAAAAATAACATTGAAAGAGAGAATGCTGATTCAGGATTCCTACAATCTGGATTCCATTGCCGGTGTGGTAAAGCTGACAAAACGGATTGTGAAGGGAACTCTTCTGATAGAAGCAATGGGAGCTGTATTGTACAGTGTTGTATTTATTCCGGAGTTTGGTGTTCTGGAGGGAATCTGGAAATCTGTTTTCCATGCGGTATCCGCTTTTTGTAATGCGGGTCTTGATACGATTGGAAGCAGTGGTTTTGTGGTATACCAGACTAATGTAATCATCAATGTGGCAACCATGCTGCTGATTGTACTTGGCGGTCTGGGATTTCCGGTATGGTGGGATGTGCTGGATGTCATAAAAAGCGCAAAGAAAAAGGAAATTCTCTGGCGGGATACGTTCCGGAAGCTGAAGGTACACAGCAAGCTGGTGCTGGTGATGACGCTGGCACTGGTATTTGGAGGCGGACTGCTGATTCTGTTATTTGAATATCACAATCCACAGACAATCGGAACGCTTTCTTTTGGAAATAAAGTGATGGCATCCCTGTTTGAGTCGGTGACACTGCGTACGGCAGGATTCCAGACGGTTCCACAGGAGGGACTGACCGAGGCTTCCACATTGCTGGCATTGATTCTCATGTTTATTGGCGGCTCCCCGTCGGGTACTGCCGGTGGTGTGAAGACGGTTACGATGATTATTCTGATTCTGTCCATGATGGCAGCGGTAAAGGGTACGGATGAAGTGCGGGCATTCCACCGGAAAATTTCAGATAATTATGTCCGCAGGGCGGTGGCAGTGATAGTGGTATTTTTTGTGGCACTGGTGGCTGTGGCCATGGCACTTTCCATTACGGAGGATGGAAGTTTTATTGATATTTTGTTTGAGGCTACATCTGCCATGGCAACGGTGGGACTGACCAGAGGGTTTACCGGTTCTTTAACACTTGCCGGAAAATGGATTATTATTCTTGCCATGTATTTAGGACGTCTGGGTCCGATTACGATGGCACTGGCATTTAATGCAAAGAAATATGAAGGAAAGAAAACATATGCCGAAGGAAAGGTTATTATTGGATAGAACTGCGGGAAGAGCTGCAGAATACTGGAATGGAGGGAAACATGACAAATAAAGCATCAAAGAAAGTGGGAACTAAAGCAAAGGAAAGAAAAGAGTTTGTAGTATTTGGTCTTGGCAAATTCGGGCTCAGTGTGGCAAAGGCACTGGCGGACAATGGCTGCCAGGTGATGGCAGTGGACTCAGAGCAGAGCAAGGTGGAGGAAATAGCAGAAGATGTGACCTATGCAGTCTGTACGGATGTGACAGACGCAGATGCAATTCATTCCCTTGGTATCCGGAATTTTGACGGTGCCATTGTGGCAATTGGTGAAAATCTGGAGGCAAGTGTACTGGTAACCATCATTGCAAAGGAAATGGGCATTCCTTATGTACTTGCCAAGGCACAGACGGATTTACAGGCAAAGGTTTTAAAGAAAGTGGGTGCGGATAAAATTATTTTTCCGGAAAAGGAAACTGGTATCCGGATCGCCCATAATCTGGTGCATGGAAATTTCTTTGATGCCATCGAATTGTCCAACAAGTACAGCATGATGGATTTTGATGTACCGGAGGAATGGGTTGGCAAAAGTCTGCGGGAACTGAATCTGCGTGCTACAAAGAAAATCAATATTATCGGTATCAAGCGCAATGACGAATTTGAAATTACGCCGGACCCGGATGCACCGCTGACGGCGGATGAAGTTCTGGTGATTATCGGGAAAAACCAGACGTTATCGAAACTGACAGGAGGACCGGAAGCGTAATGATTACCAGTACATCCAATGTGCAGATAAAGCAGATTATGGCACTGCTGAAAAAAAATAAAGAACGGAAAGAACAGAAGGCTTTTGTAATTGAAGGCAGAAAAATGTTTGAGGAAATCTGTCAGGAAAAGAGCAGGGTAGTAAAGGCATATTTTTCTGACAGTTACATGAAAGAGCAGTATGAGGGACGGACACTGCCGGAGATTCCTTATGAGGTTGTTGCGGATTCTGTGTTTGAGGCCATGGCAGAAACGGTGACGCCCCAGGGGGTACTTGCCATTGTAAAAATGCCGGAATATTCCCTGGAGGAAATGGTGAAGAACGCAGGAACCCTGGTTCTGCTGGAGAATCTGAGGGATCCGGGAAATCTTGGAACCATTATCCGTACAGCAGAGGCAGCAGGGGTATCCGGTGTTATTCTGAGTAAGGAATCGGTGGATATTTATAATCCGAAGGTTATCCGTTCCACTATGGGAGCAGTATACCGTGTACCGTTTCTTTATGTAGAGGATTTTCCGGGACTTCTTTCAGACTTGAAAAAACAGCAGGTCCGTCTGCTGGCCGCCCACTTAAAAGGGGATAAAACCTTTGAGAATGCGGATTATTGTGGAAAAGTCGGCATTCTGATTGGTAATGAAGCAAATGGTCTTTCTGATGAGGCGGCAGAACTGGCAGAGGAAAAGGTACTGATTCCGATGGCCGGACAGGTGGAATCGTTAAATGCGGCAGTGGCGGCCGCACTGCTTATGTATGAGGCATTCCGTGGCAGAGGCTGGAAGAAAGAAGACAGATAGTTTTTTGTCGAATACTGTCACAAGATTTTGTCCAATGCCTTCACGGATTCGACAAAATTTATGTTTCCTGCGTTGTATGATTTGAACTGTAAATAAAAGTAAAATAAATACAACAGGAGGCAGTTATGGGACAGGCACTATATTACATTACGATGGGGACATGTATTTTCGGAAGCGTGGCAAGAATTATGTTATCCGGGTATTACCGGATTCTTTTGAAATCCTTAAAGTACATGAAAACAACAAAAAATAAGTGGCTGGCACGGTTAAAGGAGCAGTTTATCCTTCGTTACCAGGCCATGCTTGGAGTGCAGAATGTGGAAAGTTTTGTGGAACGGTTTCTGGCAGAACGGAGAATTTTTGGAATGCCAGTGGCTTTCTGGAGTGGTTTACATATCCAGTTAGTCAGTTTCTGCCTTTTATTCGGGGCAATTACGGCATTATACCAGTGTATTGAAGGAATGGAAACAACGGTAATTCTCAAAGCCATGTTCCAGGGACTCTGGACCAGTGCGTTACTTCTGGTACTGGATGGGTTTTGTATGGTGCCGGCAAAAGCAGAGGCGTTAAGAATCAGTTTATGTGATTATCTGGAAAATTATCTGCAGGTTCAACTGGAGCATGAATACAGTGTATGGGGAAAAGACCAGGAAGAACGCCGACAGACGAGAGCCGTAGCGGAAGCCCAGTTACAGGTGATTGACTTAAAAGCCTACAAAAAGCAGAAGAAAGAGCAGAGAAAGCTGGAAAAGCTGATGCAGAAGCAGAATAAAAGGGCAGTGGCGAAGCGGAAACCGGAAATTGAGGAAAAAGTGCGTAAAGATGTACTTTTGTTAAAGCAGGAAGTAGAAGCCCGGAGAAAGCGGGATGCAGAAACGGCAGCAGTGGAACTGGAAAGAAACACAAGCCGCCAGGTAGAGGAAATATTAAGAGGGATTGTATAAAAGCAGTATGGGAAACACAGTTTTTTAGAAAAACTATCACATATTTATCACAAATGGCTGTTATACTGTCTTTGTTAATAAAACAACATGGAGAGAAAAAATGGCAATTGAAGTATTTAACCGGTACGAAAAAAAATACCGGATTCGTGATGCTACATATCAGTGTCTGCGGGAGCGTCTGGGAGAATATATGGAAGCAGATGCCCACAGCAGGGATGGTGATTTTTATACCATCTGCAATATTTATTATGATACTCCGGACAACTATCTGATCCGGAAATCCGTTGACGGCAGTGTGTATAAAGAAAAGCTCCGGCTCCGCAGTTATGGTGTCAAAGCGCCGGAGGATAAAGTTTTTCTGGAAATCAAGAAGAAATATAAGCGCCTGGTAAATAAGCGCCGGACAAAGCTTGGACTGGCAGAAGCCTATCAGTATATGCAGACAAAAGAGCGTCCGCCGCTTATGCCTTATATGAACAGCCAGGTATTAAGTGAGATTGATTATATGGTACATCGGATGGAACTGTCACCAAAAGTGTTTATATCCTATGACCGCTGTGCCATGTTTGGTAAGGAAAATAAGGACTTCCGTGTGACGTTTGACCGTAACATTACAACCAGGCGGTATGATCTGGGGCTGCATTATGGCATTTATGGTGACAAGCTTCTGGATGAGGATGAGTGGATTATGGAGGTCAAAATAGAAAAAGCCATGCCGCTGTGGATGAGTCAGCTTCTTTCCGAATATGGGATTTATCCGGCATCTTTTTCGAAATATGGCACAGAGTATAAAAATTATGTAGCAGGGAACTGCAGAAAGTGAAAGGACATAGGAGGACATTATGTTAGAGAACCTGTTTGGAATAACTGCTGATACTACAATGAATATCAGCACAACAATCATCTGTATGCTGGTGGCAGTCGTATTCGGACTGATTACCGGAAGCGCATATTTCATTATTTGCAAGAAGGAGCAGCGGAGTCTGACGTTTTTTTTAAGCCTGGTCATGATTCCTGCGGTAGTATCTGTTGTAATCGTACTGATTGGAAGCAATGTGGCAAGGGCATTTTCGATTGCCGGGGTATTTGCCCTGGTGCGTTACCGTAGTGTTCCGGGAGACGGTAAGGATATTTCGTTTGTATTTATGGCAATGGCAGCCGGTCTTGCCTGCGGACTCGGTTATCTGACCCTTGGATTTGCAGTGGTGGCAGTTCTTTCTGCAGTTGTGGTTCTGGTAAATGTTGCAGGCAGGGCAGTAGTAAAGAGTGAGTGCCGCCAGCTTCGTATTCTGATTCCGGAAGATATGGATTATCAGGGAGTATTTGATGATATTTTCAAAGAATACGCTTCCAAAGTATCACTGGAACGTATCAAAACCACCAATATGGGAACCTTATATGAACTGACGTATCATATTTATTTAAAGAATGGTATTAATGAAAAGAAGTTTCTGGATGAAATCCGCTGCCGGAATGGTAATCTGACGATTATTTTAAGCAGACAGGAACCATTGCAGGGACTGTAAAGGAATGGAAACAGGGGGGAGCAGAAAAAGCTTTCCCTTTTTTTATATTTGTGCTATTATTAAAGACAAATTAGTAACTGTTCAGCACAGGACAAAACACTTGCTGTTTTGTCCGTAAGAAAGTGATTCAGTGTGCGAATCGTAACTAGGAAGGTACGGAATAGTTACGATAAATTTATTAATGCAGAAAAATGATCCAGAGGAGGATATGGAAATGAAATTTACAAAGATGCAGGGCTGCGGAAATGATTATGTATATGTGAATTGTTTTAAAGAAACGGTGGAAAACGGACCGGAACTGGCGGTACGGGTCAGTAACCGGAATTTTGGGATTGGTTCGGATGGACTGATTTTAATCTGCCCGTCGGAGGTGGCAGATGTAAAGATGGTAATGTATAATGCAGATGGTTCCCAGTCACAGATGTGTGGAAACGGCATCCGATGCGTAGGCAAGTATTCGTATGATTATGGTATTGTGGATAAGGATGTCATTACGGTGGAAACTCTGGCAGGTATCAAGACACTGAAACTTCAGATAGAAAACAGCAGGGTAGTTCAGGTAACGGTAGATATGGGAGCACCGGTGGTAAAGCCGGAGCAGGTTCCGGTGCTGGCGGAAGGCGATGCGGTGATTGCACGCCCGGTAGAAGTCTGTGGCAGTGTGTATGACATTACCTGTGTGTCCATGGGAAATCCTCATGCCATTACTTTTGTGGAGGATACCAAAGCGGTTGAAATCGAAACAATCGGTCCGGTATTTGAACATCATCCAATGTTTCCGGAGCGTACCAATACAGAGTTTATCCAGATACTGAGTGACAGTGAAATCAACATGCGCGTCTGGGAGCGGGGCAGCGGTGAGACCCTGGCCTGTGGTACGGGAGCCTGTGCCAGTGTGTATGCGTGCATGCTGAATGGAAAAACAAAAGAAGAAGTTACCGTTCATCTGCTGGGAGGCGATCTGCACATCCGGTACGATAAGGAAAGTGGACATATTTTTATGACAGGTCCGGCTGCAGTTGTATTTGATGGGGAGTATTTTAATGTGTAATTCGGAATGGAGAAAGTGTGAAAAATATATGAATAGAAAACATAGAAATTTCAGATGGCTTGGTCTGGCGCTTCTGTTTGGAGTGTTTGGACTGTCCGGATGTGCCCAGGCGTTACAGACTGCTTCGGACAGTTTTGACAGTCTGGTAGGAGATCTGCTTTCGGCTGGTCAGGATTCCTATAGTGAGAATGGAAACGTATCGGTTCGTATTCTGACGCCAACGCCAACACCGGATGCAACGCTGGTTCCGACGCCATCCCTGACGCCGACACCAACACCGCGGCCTGCTGATATGGAACCGGATGGGGAAAAGGTGGACGAGCAGGTGTATGCAGTTTCCGCAGTCAATATCCGGGCAGGCTGGTCGGCAGATTTTAAGATTGTAGGTTCGCTGCAGGCAAATGACCAGATACACCGGATAGCGGTTCTGGATAACGGCTGGTCCAAAGTCTGTTATAATAATGAGTATGCTTATGTAAACAGTGCCTATCTGACAACGGAGCGTCCTGGTGTAGTGGGAACGGTTCATCTGGATACCACCGATTATATGTACAAGGCATTGAAGAATGGTGAAGATGTGGTTATGCTTGGCGTGCAGAATATCCTGCAGAAACCGGATCTGCCGGCAGGACCAGAGATTACCTGTCTGGCAATTGTTTTGAATTATCTGGGAGAGTATGTGGATAAAGTATTTCTTGCGGAAAATTATCTTACCGTTGCCGAACCGGGAGCAGCTTCTCCTTATCAGGCATATCTGGGAGATCCGAAAATGGAAGAAGGAAGTTACGGTTGCTATGCTCCGGTAATCATGGGTGCCGCCAACCGTTATTTTTCTGAAAAAGGAATTTACAGGAAAACGGCACTGGATGTTTCAGGAAGTACCATGGAGGAACTTCTGGCTTTTGTGCAGAAGGGAACGCCTGTCATTGTCTGGGGAACAACAAATCTGGTTCCGTCCAAGGTTACGACAGAGTGGGAAATAGACGGTGAATTGTTCCAGTGGAAGGATTATGAGCATTGTACGGTTCTGATGGGCTATAACAAGGATCGTTCCACCGTAATTGTGGCAGATCCGCTGCGGGGTATTGTGGAATTTGATATGGATAAATACTATAAGAGGTATATGGAACAGTACTGCAATGCAGTAATTATTTCCGGTCAGTAAACAGAGAGAAACAGGGGAATTATTTATGAAGAAAGATGACAATGTCTACAGGACATATCTGAAAATACTGGAAGAAGAACTGGTTCCGGCCATGGGCTGTACAGAACCGGTTGCTATTGCCTATTGTGGGGCCAGGGCAAGAGAAATTCTTGGCGGGCTGCCGGATAGTGTAACGGTATATGTCAGCGGGAATATTGTGAAAAATGTCAAAAGTGTGATTGTACCGAATACGAATGGGTTAAAGGGAATTGAGGCTGCCGCTGCTGCCGGAATTGTGGCTGGCAGGGCAGATAAAATTCTGGAAGTCATTGCAGAAGTAACGGAAGAGCAGAAGCAGTCCATGCGGACATTTCTGAAAGAGTGTCCGGTTGTGGTCCGTCCGGCAGAGGGAGAAGAGGCCCTGGATATTTATATGCTGCTCACCAGGGGAAGTGAAACCGCCGGAGTCAGAATCAGCGGGTATCACACCAACATTGTTCTGATGGAAAAGAACGGAGAAACTCTTTTCAAAGCAGGGGAAGTTCGGGCAGCAGAAGTTTCCCTGGCGGATAAGAGTCTGCTGACGATTAAGGATATTGTAGAATTTGCTGACATTCTGGATATCCGTGATGTGAAGGCGGTACTGGATCGTCAGATTGCCTGCAACCGGGCTATTGCAGAGGAAGGGCTGAAAAACAACTGGGGAGCCAATGTGGGCAGTGTACTGTTAAAACAGGGAAATGATATAAGAACAAAGGCAAAGGCTTTTGCGGCTGCCGGTTCTGATGCCAGAATGAGTGGCTGTGAGCTTCCGGTAATTATTAATTCTGGAAGTGGAAACCAGGGAATGACGGCCTCCCTTCCGGTGATGGTGTATGCGGAAGGTCTTTCCAAAACGAAGGAAGAACTGTATCGTGCCCTGGTTGTTTCCAATCTCGTAACCATTCACCAGAAATCTGGGATTGGCAGACTGTCTGCGTATTGTGGTGCAGTCAGCGCAGGCTGTGGTGCAGGTTGTGGAATTGCCTATTTACAGGGAGGGGATTACCGGACGGTTTCCCACACACTGGTGAATGCCCTGGCGATTTGCTCATGTGAGATAAAGAAGTAAAAGAAGTGTAAAAAATTTTGCCGTTCCCTATCCGGCTGACTGCCGGACGGGTCGGGCTTTAGTCGGGCAACTCTACCTTGCCGACAAAAGAGTAATAGATTTCGATTTCCTGTCT
>JAGBBW010000115.1 GCA_017938285.1 Lachnospiraceae bacterium | reverse complement strand
TGCCAGGGTGTCCAAAGTCCGGATCATCCGGGCAACTAAGGATGGCAAGGGCAATGTCCGGAAGCTTCCATGGTATCTGGAGGTGGAAAACGGAAAAGGGATTCCGCTAAAGAACGCTACCGGCGGCACATACATGAAGGCGAAGTCCTTTGTGAGCGAAGGAAAGGTGTATGCCAACTTAAGCGACATGGATATGTACAAGCTGCTTGGCAGGGTGTCTTCCTACATCAACGCATGGGAAAAAGCCATCGGCCCGCAGTTAATTATCCAGGCAAAGAATACCATTGCAAAAAGGCAGGCAGAGCGAAGAGCTGCTTAGAAGCAACAGAAAGAATAAGAAGTTTAAGGAGGGAATGCCTTTTGGGTGTTCCCTTCTTAGATGAAGGAGGCATGAAAAGTGAAGAATGAAAGAAACATAGGCATAGTCCGGCACATGGATGACCTTGGCCGGATTGTGGTACCAAAGGAAGTAAGAAAACAGCTGGGGATTGAAGCAGAGGATGCCGTGGAAATCAGCGTGAGCGGACGTACTATCCATATGAGGAAGTACCAGCCGCTTCAGACGCTGGAAACCCTGTGCAGGACCTATCTGGATGCTTTTGGGAAGTCCTGCAAGGCAGTTTGCCTGGTGTGCAGCACAGAAAAAGTGATTGCTACCAGGGGGATGGAGCTTTCCACCGAGCTTCTGCTGTCGGATGAGGTCAGAAACTATATCAAAAACCAGAAAGAGTACCAGTTTGCAGAAGCCTTTCAGATTAGCCTGTTTGAGAACAGCAGGTATCTGGTGGATTCCATTTACCCCGTCGGCATGGCAGGAAATCCCATGGGTGCGGTTATCCTGATTCACTTCAGGGACGCAACCCCGGTGGAGCGAGGCTGTGCAAAGTATCTGGCAGACATCCTTTCAGAGCTGATAAAGCAGAACGAGGTGTAACCGGCATGGATAAAATAGCACAGGCAGCAAAACTTCTGGAACGTGAATTTGGACCGGACTGGTCAAGCATTGCCCAGCAGCTTGGCACGGAGAACCTGCGGAAACGGGTTGGCAAGGAGCTGACTTCGCTTCTGGCATTCCCTGAGCGTGGGGAAGGCGGAAGCAGCACCTGGCGGGGAAACTGTTCCCCGGAGGTGGTTTCTGCGGTTCTTAAATATGTTCTGGATACCAAGCGGTATTACGGAAAGGACATATCACAGTTTACACTGCTTGATCCTATGTCCGGTTCCGGTACCAGCAAGGCGGTGGCAGACAGATACGGCATAACATCCGTTTTATACGATTTAAACCCTGCGCCAGCTGCCGGAGTTGGAAGCTGGAATGCCTTAAAGAATGATGTCGAGAATTCGGCAGATTTGATATTTTTCCATCCGCCGTACCACGATATCATTCAGTATTCCGGAAACATGTGGGGAAAGCCGCACCCGGATGATTTGTCCCGCTGTGAAAATTACAATGATTTTCTGGAGAAGCTGAACTTCTGCATCCGGAAGTTTTACATGGCACTCAGAAAGGATGGCCGTCTGGCAGTCCTTGTCGGTGACATCCGGTCCAAGGGACAGTTTTATTCCATACAGCACGACATGATGCGGATGGGTGAGTTTGAGTCTTTTCTGGTAAAGGGACAGTTTAACTGCGTATCGGATGGCAGAAGGTATGAGAAGCCATTTATCCCGATTGTGACAGAGTATATGCTGCTTCTGCATAAAAAGGATGTGTTTATGGTTCCGTTCCATTATTCACAGAACAGCTGCTTTTCGGTTGCAGAAACGGATTTGACAGCACTGACCTGGCACCATCTTATTCGAATGACATTTGAAGCGGCAGGCGGGCGGATGAGCCTGGTGGAACTGTATGCAAAGCTTCAGAACCATCCGAAGGCGAAAAAGAATGAACACTTTAAGGAACGCATCCGTGCGACAATTTATGAGCATAAAGACCAATACATAGCATGTGGGGACGGCACGTACCGCCTTACATACCAGGTTGCATAAGGAGGAAAATAGAAGATGTTAGTGATGATGAAGAGAAGAGAGCAAAGAAGAAAACCTGTAATATCCCTTACCGGAACACTGGCAAGGGCACTGCGCCCGGGAATGCCTGCGGTATATCTGTACCAGGGTTTTTTAATCCGGACTTCCGCCGTGGAAGCTATTTTGGAAGCAGATCCGAACCATGTGCGTTTTGAAACAAAGAACAGCATTTATTCCATTTCATATTTTGACCCGGAAGGACTGGATGAAGGGCTGTCGGCATAATGCCTTATGGGCTGCCGGAAAGGAGATGGTACCATGGAAATGGCATTAAGCAACGAACTGGCATTTTTAAGGGATGAACTGGCAGCACAGTTAAAAACACTGAAAAATAACTGTGACAAGGTTCCGTTAGAAATCTTAAAAACCAGATACAAAAAGGGATATGATGCACTAAGAAGCGATATTAAGGAAAAAGCTTCTGAATATGTTACAAGGGCAATGTTACGGAACATCCGGATTCATATCGATTTTCTGACAGAAGGCATGGCAATAATAGATGGCATCATGGCGTCCTCAAAAGATGCAAAGGAGCTATCTTATGCCGTGTTTGCAAGGAAAGATATGGAGGAAGTAAACCAGCTGGTAGAAAGCCTGCGGACGCAGATAATTGAAGCACTGCAGCCATATGCGGATGGTAAAACCGTATTATTGGGAGGAACAGAGGATGAAGGACAGTGATTATAAGAAAGAGTTTTTGAACGTGTTTGCCCGCTTTGAATATAAATATTCCAAGTGGGAAGTGTGGCAGGACTTTTTATATCTGGCTGCGGCTTCCATGGCGAACGTATTTCCAACCAAAGAGCGGGCAGAGAGGGAAAAAACTTATCTGTCCATTATCAAAAAATACCCAAAGGAACTGCAGGATAGTTTTACAGAGCTTCTGGCAATCGTGGCACTGGCATTGGATGAGAACCCAGAACAGGATTTCCTTGGGGAACTGTACCACCGGCTGAATTTACAGCAGCACCAGAAGGGGCAGTTTTTTACGCCATACCATATCTGTGAATTTATGTCTGAGATACAGATGGTGGAGCAGGAAGCGGAAGATAACTCATGGGAGAAAGGCTACATTACTGTGGGTGACTGTGCCTGCGGCGCAGGAGCCATGCTGATTGCCTTTGCCAACGTTGCAAGGAAGCATAAGATAAACTTCCAGACGGAGGTGCTGTTCTTTGCCCAGGATATTGACCTTACGGCAGCACTGATGTGCTACGTGCAGCTGTCACTGCTTGGATGTTCCGCTTTTGTTATTGTAGGCGACAGTCTGGCAAAGCCGGGATTCCACCCGGACAACCAGATATGGTGCACGCCGATGTACTATGTGAACTGGTGGCGGTTCCGAAAACCTTCCGGTTCTGGAGGGAATGAGGAAACGGCGGCGGAAGGCGTACATGAGGTCAGTATCCTGCCGGTAACAGAAGGCGCATCAGGCCAGCTGGCATTTGATTTTGATGCAGGTTTGGAAAAGATGAAAAAAGTATCATAAAAATTCAAGAAAAAGAGAAGAAAGCGGTACTTATTATATAGGGCTGCTTTTAAGAGGAAGGAGCAAAAGAATGAGTGAGATGGTTTTAAATGGAACCTGTATGTATGATGAAGTGGAAGAGGTAAGCAATTTAAACAAGGTAAAGGGCTTTGATCCCCGGAAATATATGCGCCTGATTGCAAAGGAAGGTCAGCCGGGCAGGTATTATCTGGATGTGGCATACCGGAAGCTTTGGTTCCGGCTCTGCTTTCCGGAAGGCAAGATTGTAAAGAAGCTTATCAAGCTGACCGACAATGTTGCCATTGTGGAAGCAAGGGTTTATTTAAACCGGAACGATGCGGAAGATAACTTTATTTCCAATGCGCTGGCACAGAAATACCAGTCCAGTGACGAGCAGTTTGGAAACAAGTATGTGGAACTGGCAGAAACTGCAGCAGTGGGACGTGCCTTGTCGGATGCCGGATTCGGACTCCAGTTTGCAGACAAGGAAGAGGATTTCGATCCGGAAGTGACAGAGGCTCCGATTGACGGGCAGATAATGAATGGCGGCTCCATGCTGCCGGAAGGCACGTATATGGAGGAAGAACTTTGCAGTGCAGGCAGCTATGGGCAGGATGAAGTGCCGTTTGACAATGACACTCTGCCGGGACAGTACGGAATTGATGAATACATTCCGACACCGGAGCAGGTAGGAGCGGCAATCCTGCAGATGGCAGCTCCACCAGCACAGCAGATGCAGGCAGCACCGGTGCAAAACACAGCACCACAGCCTCAGATGCCAGCGGCATTACCTGCAAGAAGCCAAACACCGGCAATGCAGGCGCCAACGGCATCGCAAAGAACCCAGGCTCCGGCAGCTGCTCAAAAGAAAGCAGCTCCAGCAAATGGTTTAAACGGAATCAGTAAGGATATGCCAGTGGATGAGATTATGAAGCGGTTAACCCGTGAAACTGCTGCAGCTGTGGTAGTTTCTGTTGGCTTTAACAAGGGAAAGACCATGGGCCAGGTAGCGGTAGAAAAACCGGAAAACCTCGAATGGTATGTGAAATCCTATGGCGGTCCGGACAATCTGCTTCGGGCGGCGGCAAAATATCTGATGGAAATGGCGTTTGCACAGGCAGGCTGATCCATGAAAAGGAAGGCGGTCCGGTAAACCCGGGCCGCAGAAAGGAGGAAAGCCTTGGATCAGGATTTTCCTTTTACAATCAGGGATGTGGCAGGGCTGCTTAGGCTTCACATCCGGCATAAAAATGCCATCAGCTATGATGCGGACTGTCCCTTTTGTGGTGAGAAAAAAGGGAAGCTTAACCTAAACTTAAAGAAGAACGTATTCAAGTGCAACCGCTGCGGGGAAAGCGGCGGCATGCTTGCCCTGTATGGAAAGCTGTACGGGGTGGACAACAAGACTGCACGACAGGAAATCGAGGAGGCACTCTATGGAAACGTACCGGCAAAAGAATATAAAGTAACCGTCAAAACAGTGGAAAAGCAGGAACCGGAGATAGAAAATTCTCCCCCTGCTTCCGACGAAGTAAAACATAAAACTTATACGATGTTCTTTTCCTTGCTGGCACTGGCGGAAACTCATAAGCAGAAACTGCTGAAACGGGGCTTTACGGAGGAACAGATTGATAAGAACGGCTACAAAAGCACGCCGGTATTTGGCTTTAAGGGCCTTACCAGAAAGCTTCTGGAGGCAGGCTGCACGGTAAAAGGTGTGCCAGGGTTTTACCAGGAAGAGGACGGGGAATGGAGCGTTTATTTCAATCCGAAATCCGGCGGCTTTCTGATACCCGTCCGGAATCTTGACGGGCTGATTGTAGGCGCTCAGATTCGCTTAGACCGTCCGTATGACGGAAGGAAATATATCTGGCTTTCCAGTGCAAGCTTTCCCATGGGAGTATCCTCTGGAAGCCCGGTACATCTGGCAGGGACACCGGGGGCAAAAACTGTCTTTGTTACGGAAGGTCCTTTAAAGGGTGATTTATCCCATGCCCTGTCCGGACGTACCTTTGGCTGTGTGCCGGGGGTGAATCAGCATGCGAACCTTCAGCTGTTCTTAAAATCCATGAAAGCAGCAGGGACAGAATTTGTCTACGAGGCTTATGACATGGACAAGCTTGTAAAAACAGTCTGCCGTGGGGATTATAACGAGGACTGTATCCACTGTCCGCATTACAGGGAAGACTGGAAGAACAGGGTAATTCTTTGTAAAAAGAAGCAGATGAAGCGGCAGAACATCCAGCGTGGATGCGGGAAGCTTGCAGGAATCTGTAAGGAACTTGGCCTGCCTGGAAAGACGCTGACCTGGGACCTTGATAAAGACGGGGACTGGGCGGAACATGTGAAAGGCGTGGACGATTATTTGTTTCAATTAGAACAGAATAAGTAGTAAAACATATTCGATATGTACTGAATGGACTACCGGGACAGTATATTCCTATCTGGAAGTATTGTTCCGGTTTTTTTATGTATTGGTGTTGGTTTTTACTTATTCTGCGCGTATATAACAGTACAAAAGAAAAAAGGAGCTGAATGACTATGCAACAGAAAATAATCGTACCTATTGACCATGGAAACAGGAACATGAAAACAGGGCAGTTTGTATTTACTTCCGGCATTATTGAGAGCGACTGCAAGCCGGTACTGGGAGAGTATCTGCACTATAACGGGCATTACTACACCTTATCTGAACAGAGGATTCCTTATATGAGGGACAAAACACTGGATGACCGGTTCTTCATCCTGACGCTGTTTGGGATTGCGATGGAAGCGGAGAAGCGGGTGATAAACCAGGGGAACAGCATGCTGTCCGTAGAACTTCCGATTGGACTTCCGCCAAAGCATTACGGGGCCCTGCATAAGAAGTTCCAGGAATATTTCAAAGGCCGGGGAATACAGACCTTTACCTACCGTGGGAAAACGTACCATGTGCAGATTGATAACGCCATTGCCTTCCCGCAGGATTATGCGGCAGCCATGACAATTTATAAGCAGATTTCCGAATACAGCAAGGTGGTTACAGTGGACATTGGCGGCTTTACCCTGGATTATCTTTTGATGAGAAACGGGGCACCGGATCTGTCGGTGTGTGATTCCCTGGAAAAGGGAGTAATCCCGCTGTATAACTCCATTATCTCCCGTATCAATTCGGAATATGACATTCTGCTTGATGATACGGACATTGACAGCATTATCAGGAACCAGAAGACCGACTATGAGGATTCCATTATCAACATGGTAAAGGAAATGACAAAGATGTATGTGGACGATTTGCTTGGAACGTTAAGAGAACGTGGGCTGGATTTAAAAACAGGCTGTGTGGTGTTTATCGGAGGAGGCGCACTGCTTCTTCGGGAATACTTGGAAAACTCCGGCAAGATTGGAAAATGTGTGTTCATTGAGGATATTTGCGCTAATGCAATAGGCTATGAACTGCTTTACCAGGTACAGAAGAGAGGCAGGTAATCTTAAGTGGAGAAAAAGAACCCGTATGTTACAACGGTAGGATTTAATAAAGATGATCCAGACCATGTGCGTGTAGCAGAACTGCTAAATTCCATGGGAAGGGGGAAGGCCCAATACCTGGTAAAGGCGGTGCTGGCGTATCAGAACATGCAGGAAAACGGACAGATTCCAATGCTGTCCGGGGGCCAGGTGGATTATGAACTGCTCCGACGGATGGTATTCCAAATACTTGATGAGAGGGATAGAAAACAGGGACAGGCTTCCATAAGTGAAAATAACCAGGGAACGGAAGGAAGCGAACAAGAAGAAAATGATTTGCTGCAGGGCTTTGATGATACTGACCTGGATGGGATGATGGCTTCCATACTGGCATTTCAGGGACAGTAAAAGAAAACAGGAGGTAGATAGTTGCCTCTTGTTTTTTTATAATCAGATTATCAATGAATCAGTTAGCTAATTGGTGGTAATTATGTGCATCAAATGGTCTTTTTGTGCGTTCATCTTACAAAAACATGTTCTATGTGCCGATAATTGAGAAAAGAATTTTTTTATAAGAGGGATGATATGAACATAATTCTTTGTGATGACTGTAAAAAAGATATGGACTATTTGCACAGCCTTTTGGATGAATATGAAAATAAACAGAAAGAAAAATTTACCATTACAGAGTTTTCTTCCGGTCAGGAGCTATGTCATGCAAAGGAAGCACTGGATAATTGCGCTATTGTTTTTCTGGACATTAACATGGAAAAACAGGATGGTTTGAAAACAGCAGCACAGCTGAAAGCACTTTATCCGGAAATTCTTATTGTTCTGGTAACAGCATATATGGGCTATGCTCTGGAAGGGTACAAGGTAAAGGCCAGCCGCTTTTTACTAAAGGATGATTTAGAGCATACTCTGGGAGAATGTATGGACAGTCTGCTGGATGAACTGCATAGGAAAAAACGGTATGTGGAGTTCTCTTTTGTGGAGGGAGAGCGAAGGCTTTTGGTGGACGAAATTTTCTATATAGAAACCTCCCGACACAAAAATATGTTTTACACGAAAAAACAAACCTATACGATTTATAAGAAATTAGACGAACTGGAACTGGAGCTTAGTCAGTATGGATTTGTCCGGGTGCACCAAAGCTTTCTGGTGAATATGCGTTATATTGATAAAATAAGCAGCTATGTATTACGGTTGATAACAGGAAAGGAAATTTCCGTTCCAAAAGCACGTTATCAGGAAGTAAAAAGAAGCTTTGCGTTGTATAAAGGAGCGGTGTGAAATGATATATTATCTGTTTTCATGCATGGTTATTTTAATTGATACCTGGTGCTGCCTTTATTTCCTGGATACCTTTCTAAGGAAAAAGGATGTGGGCAGGTGGAATAATGTCCGGTTTTTATTGTTTTATATTGCCCTGCTTCTTCCTTCTTGGACATTTTATCTGCTGGGAATAACCTTTAACTGGTACAAGGTGTTGATGGTGCTTGCCATGGTTTTTCCGTTGGAAGTATTATATTATCAGGCGTCAAAAAAGCAATTGTTTTTTTTCTGGATATTATTCTATAGTACTGCAATACTGACAGAATGGGTGCCGATAGCAATCAGGGGATGGCTGTTCGGGGAACTTTACACGGATGCAGGAGAACCAGAGTATCTGTTTGCTGCCATGATAAAGCTTCTGGAAATCGTGTTAATGCTGCTGGTACGGAGGATATGGAAGTCTCCTAATGAATTTCAGGTAATAAAGCGTAGGGAATGGTGAATGTTAGCCGCCCTGCCGATGTTTTGCATGGGTGGCATTCTACTTATGTATGCGTGCTATCCGGAGGATGTACAGACACGGCAAGTGTATTTAATTCTAACCTTCGGGTTGGTTGTTGTTGTTTTTGTTACCTTATGCCTGTTCCAAAACATATTACATAAGAGTGAACAGCTTCAAATCAGTACGGTGGCAAATCAAAGTGCAAAAAATCAGATAGCAGCCTATCGTGAAATGGACGCTCTGTATGAACGGCAGCGGCGTCGGATACATGATTATAAGAACCAATTGATAACTGTTCAGAGCTTGTTGCAGAATGGAAATATCATAGAGGCACGGGAGTTTGTGGAGAAGCTGACCCAAAGCATTTCTGTGGATATGTCGGCCATCAATACCAACCATCCTGTGGTAAATGCAATATTGAATCAAAAGTTTCAGACGGCAAAGGAAAAAAGAATTGCCATGCTTTTTACCATTGGGGATATGCATGGAATAAGGCTTTTCGAGGAAGAAATCGTGGTGCTTCTTGGAAATCTGTTAGATAATGCTATAGCAGAATGTGAGCGGATAGTAAGGCGGGGAGGC
>JAGBBW010000114.1 GCA_017938285.1 Lachnospiraceae bacterium | reverse complement strand
GTGTTTGGAACAATATCTTTTTCGTTGGCATTAACTTCGTTTGCATTAACGTTTATTGCACAGATTAGTATGGTATTATTTCCAGCATTGAGACAAAAGCAATATGAGGAACAGGAAGAAATCTATCATAAGATTCGAAAAATACTGCATTTCGTTTTACCAGTTATTTATTTACTATATGTACCAATGAAATGGATATTAAGTGAATGGTTACCACAATATAAAGTGAGTATAGATTATTTAGCTTTATTATTACCAATATGTATATATGATTCGGAAACAAATTTGCTTTTTAATACTTATTTTAAGGTTTGGCGCTTAGAAAAAAAGTTACTATTGATTAATGTCACAACAATGTGTTTGAGCACTGTTTTAAGTATAATCAGTTGTTACATATTCAAATCACATATACCTATAGTACTTGTCATGACTTTAGCTACTTTTTTTAGAAGTATATATTCTGAGTCGTTATTAAGAAATAGGCTGAATAGTTCTGGTTTTAATATGGGTTATGTTATAAAAGAAGTTGTTGTTACAGTTATATTTATGTTTGCAGCTTGGTGGTTACAACCGGGAAAATCTTTTATGATTGTACTTGCAGCATATGTTTTTGTAATTTTATTAAGTGAGATGAACAGGAAGAAATGTGATACGGTAATCTAGTGGTATTTCAGCATTGGTTAAATATGAGTTATTTACTGCTTATACCATTTTGATTTTGTTAAATTTTTAATTCAATGTTGGAAAATTACAGTGTTGAAATGAATAAGATAAAGGAGTATAGATTTATGAACGAATCTTACGAACAGGAAATTGATTTAAAATGGTTAATCTACCGTGTACTTCGTGCATGGAGAAGCATTGTGGTCTGGGCCATCATTATCGGTGTTGTCATCGGCCTTGGTAGTATTGCTCTCTGGGGGCTGAAATGCCTTGACCCGGAGTACATAGAAACAGAAAAACTCAACTTTGAGCGTGAACACGCCTCCTGGGTTGCTACCGGGGAGAATTTTGAAGCGCAGCTTGAAAATATTGCAGAAGCAAAAGAGGAACAGACAGAATATAATGAAAAATCTGTGCTTATGCAGATTGACCCGCTCCGGGAGTTTAATGCTTCCTTTGAACTGTATGTAAACTATGATTATCAGATTATGCCGGATATGGCGTACCAGAACATCGATTTGTCAGACCGTATCTTAAAGGCGTATGCTACATACATGACCAATGGGGAATTGCACCAGTACATCATTGACAATGTAAGTTATGAAATTGAGCGCCGTTACTTAGGGGAAATCCTTGGCGTATCTGTGGATTATAACAACAATATGATTTCCGTCAGTGTACGCCAGCAGAGCGCAGAGTACTGTCAAGAAATTCTGGACCTGGTGCAGACGGCATTATATGCAAAGTATGAGGATATCTCTTCTATGATTGCGGAACATACTTTGTCTACAACGAACGCTTCCTCCTATGAAACTGTGAATCTTGCTTTGCAGGAGACACAGAAGGCGAACCGTCAGGCAGTAACCAATTTGGATATTTCCATGCAGGAGGTTAATGAAGCATATCTGGAGTGGAAGGAAGAACCAGAGCCAGAGGCAGAATATACGTTATCTGAAGTTATCAAAAATGCAATCAAACTTGTGATTATTGGTGGCGTTATTGGTGGTGTAGTGATGGTGGTTGTAGTTGCGTTTAGTGCTTTAATGTCTGGTAAACTTTTAAATTCGGATGATATCAAGAACCGGTTTGGTTTGCGTGTAATTGGTCAACTGCCGGGCGAACGGGTAAAGAAACCATTTGCTTTTGTTTCCCGTTGGTTCAGTGTTTTTGGGGGGATTACTGTAACGCCGGAAGATTATGAACGTCTGGCAAAAATGGTTGGAACCAGTATTAAATCTGACCTGGTTTCCAGAAAAGAAGCGGTTGATTGGAAGAAGATTGCTTTCACTGGTATGGTGAGTACAGAGGAACTGGAAAAGGCAGTTACTGCTATGAGTATGGATAAGTCATACACTGCAATTTGTGCTCCGGATATATTGACAAATGCGGAATCTATTGAAAAAGTGGCTGGTGCAGATTGTATAATACTTGTAGAAAAGCAGGAGCAGACGAAAGTAAGTGATATAGCGAAAGAAATGGAAGCACTCAAAGCATGGAACAAGATAGTTCTTGGGATTGTGATTGTAAATGCAGATGCAGTGATGTAAAAATAATGTTATAAAACTGGGGTTGTAGCAAAAAGAATTTCTGTTACAACCCCAGAGTGATTTAGTTTGTCCGGATATTATTCAGGTGGGCTGCTTTGAAAGCGCGAAGCTCTTCAAGTTCCGCCTGCTGTGCTGTAAGTTCCGCTTGCTGTGCTGTAAGTTCCGCCTGCTGTTCGGCAATAATGGCGTCCTTTTCAGCCATGATACGCCTTGTTTCTGCCGCTTTGATACGCTCCCAGTAGAGGTAGTCCTCACGGGCCTGACACTGCTGGCGGATTTGTTCTTCGGCAGTCAGCTGCCGGACACCGGAAACTGTTTCCTGTAAATATTCATTGTTTTGTGCTAACATCTCAATTTCCTCCCATGTGGTTGCAGAAAATACACGGGCCCAGAGGTCGATTCCGTATGTTTTATCTTCCTCTGTGGCAAGCTCTATCTGTGATAAGTCTACCACACTAATACGGAATTTGTCACTATAGACATAGAATTTTTTTTCATTCATCAACTGATACCCGGCATAAAATTCCGGATAGTCAGGGAAAAGGGTGAAGTTGAGGAAGCCAATGTGCGTAACAGGTAATACCTTATCATAGGCTTCTCCATGGTTTAAGTTGTCAAAACTACGGGAAGTATAGGAAATGGAACGTTCAATCCAGTTTTTATCATGGTATACCTGCATTTCCAGGTTGAGAAATTGGGAATCGTTAATTAAAATGGCGAGATCCAGGATAAATTCTTTATTGTCAATTTTTTTACCTAATTCGATGGGATTCTGCAGAGTAACAGAGATGGTATCATTAGGTAAGAGGTGCAGCAGAGAGCGGCATAGACCTTCAAGGGCTTTTGGACGTGTCTGGAATACAGCCCGGAACAGGTAGTCATTGGTCAGAGTAAAAGGAAGCTTTCCTGTAGTAAAATTATTGTTTCTCAATCGTTAATTCCTTTCTTAAAGTTGTGTCGAACAACCACGGGGGAAAACAGGAGTCGTTTCATGGAACTCGATACATGTTGATAAGTGCTATTTGTTTTTAGGGAAACGCTGATGAAAGCGTTTTTCTTGGTGACCGAACAGGTCAGTACAAAACGTTTTGTATGATAAGGATATCATGTCTGATACAAAAAGGCAATATTGGAAAAAGTAATAAAGTTTTTAATAAAAATTATACATTATGCATAAATGTAAGGTTGTAGTTAAAAGGAAGAATCCCCGGAACTCTTGACAGGAAAGAAGATAAGCGTTATAGTTAGGATAATGTGAAGTTACAGTGATATGGCAGAGTGATAAAGCTATAAAAGCATAGAGGAAAGAAATCAGAAGGTGGAACCAGTGCATAATTTATTAATTTTAAATCCGGTTTCCGGAAAAAAAGAATCCAGGGAAGAACGTATCGGTCAGATTATCTGCCGGCTGACCCAGAATGGAAATGAAGTTACCGTATGTCAGACCCGTGGCAGGGGAGATGCCAGAGAATTTGCGGCAACTGCTCCGGAAGGAGTGTATGACAGAATTGTCTGTTGTGGTGGTGACGGCACCCTGCATGAGGTGGTGAATGGTCTCATGCGGCGGCAGGAAAAGCTTCCGCTGGGATATATTCCAATGGGTTCTACTAATGATTATGCTAAAAATCTTGGTATTACGAAAAAAAATGCGCTGCAGTGTCTGGAAGAGAACCGGGCAGATTTTATTGATATTGGCTGCATGAATGGGGAATATTTTAATTATGTGGCAGCATTTGGTGCATTTACCAGTGTTTCTTTTAATACACCACAGCAGATGAAAAATACGTTTGGTTATTTTGCGTATCTGCTGGAAGGAATTAAGCAGCTGGCAGATGTGGCACCGAAGCATATCCGGTTTTGTGTGGATGGAACCGAACAGGAAGACGACATAATTATCGGCATGGTAACCAATGCGTTTTCTGTAGCGGGAATGAAAAACCTGAATCAGAAGCAGGTTCAACTGGATGATGGCCGGATGGAGTATCTGTTTATTAAGTATCCGAAGAATTTTATGGAACTTCAGACAATTATCGGACAGCTGTTGAATGAAAAGGTAGATGAACGGTACATACATTATGGTCAGTTCCGGAAGCTTACGATGGAATCGGAGCCGATGGAGTGGACGGTTGATGGTGAAAATGGTGGTCTGCATGAATTTGTGGAAATAAAAGCAGTAGAAAAGAATGTAAGAATTGTAAGCATGCAAAAGGGAAAAACAACAGAAAAAGAAGCTGCAATTTCTACTGCAAATTCGTGAGAACTGCCGGAGGCTTCTATGAAAACAATGAATGAATCAGTACTTCCTTAGAAAACGGAAGAATGGAGACATACAGAAACTTACTGTAAAGAGGAAGTTTTTGTATGTCTTTTCTAATAAAAATCTTAGGGAAACGCGGATTAAAGCGTTGAAAATCCGTAGAGTTTCGGTTATACTGAATAGTGAGAAAGTGTGTAAACAGTAACAAAAAAGAGAGGTTGCCATGAAAAAAAAATTTCGAAACTTATCCTGCTATGAGGTCCAGCATTCCATAAAGCAGTATCTGCTGGATGAAATGACAATAGAAGAGGCAGAAGGATTTGTAAAGCATATACGTTTCTGTGATGTCTGCCGCAAGGAGCTGGAAGAATATTATGCGTTTTCTTCGGCACTTATGCAGCTGGATTCCATGGAAGAAGCAGAAAAGGGCAACTTTTTTATGAATATTGAGAAGCGTCTGGAGCGAACGGAAGCGTCTGTTGCCAGGCAGAAAGCAGATCACAGGAACCGGCGGTTTGCTTATGTTTTTCTGGCATTGTTGTTTGCAGCGGTTATGGGTGTGAGTATTGGCGTGTGATTGCGGGAGACGGCGGAATTGACTTGGAAGAAGGGAAGCAGAGAATGAGTGAAAAAATAGTATTGATTGATGGAAACAGTATTGTGAACCGGGCGTTTTATGGGCTGCCGGATCTGACGACTACGGATGGCAGGCATACGAATGGCATTCTCGGTTTTTTCAATATTTTATTAAAACTTCTGGAAGAGGAAAAACCGGAGTATCTGGCGGTAGCGTTTGATGTGAAGCATCCAACATTCCGGCATGAAATGTTTGCGGAATATAAAGGGACAAGAAAGGGTATGCCGGAGGAACTGAGAGAACAGATTCCGGTGCTGAAGGAACTGCTGGATGCCTGCGGAATTCTGCGGCTGGAGCGTCCGGGATATGAAGCTGACGATATTTTAGGAACCCTGGCAAAAAGGGGAGAAAAGGATGGTCTGGCGGTGGCACTGGTATCTGGTGACCGGGATCTGCTGCAGATTGCGGATGATGTGATAAAGGTCCGGATTCCAAAAACCAAACGGACCGGTACGGAAATAGAAGATTACAATACCCAGGATGTGGTAGACAAATATGGACTTAAGCCGGAGCAGATTATTGACTTGAAGGGTCTGATGGGAGATGCTTCTGATAATATTCCAGGAGTGCCGGGCATTGGGGAAAAGACAGCAGTAAAGCTGCTGACCCAGTTTGGGACGGTGGAAAATACGATTGAGCATATCGAAGAGGTTATGCCGAATAAGGCAAGGGAGTCCCTGCGGGAAAATAAGAACCTGGCATTTTTAAGCAAAGAACTGGCAACGATAAAAACAGACTGCGAACTGGAGTTTACGTATGAGGCGGCAAAGCTTGGCAATATTTTTACAAGGGAAGCATACCAGATATTAAAACAGTTGGAAATCAAGTCTCTGCTGGCAAAATTCCATCTGTCAGAAGAGGAAATGGTGGAGCAGGTATCCATTTCGGACGAGTATATCAGAATTGACGGACTAGGTGAGGCAGAGGAACTGTTTGCTTCCCTGGCAAAGGAGAGCGTTCTGTCAGTTTCTGTGGCAGAGCGTCCGGCAGTGGTCCAGTCCAGTCTGTTTGCGGCAGACCAGCCGGGAATTATGCTGGCGGATAAGGAAAAAACCTATTATGTTGTGCCGGAAGGTTTTTTAACAGAAGACATAATCTGGGAGCGGCTGAATGGGCTGGCGGAGCAGGGGGTAACGCTTGCACTGTTTGAAGCAAAAACCATGGCAGGGCATTTTTCGGCAGAAGCGCGAAAACATCTGTTTGATTTAAAAATTGCCGCATATCTTTTGAATCCGTTAAAGGATTCTTACCTTGCTGTGGATGTGGCAAGGGATTATTTGAAGGTTGGAATTCCGTCAGTGGAAGATATTCTGCAGAAACAGTCGTTAAGTGAAGCACTGGCAGAGGGCAGGGAAGAAGCCTGCAGACTGTTTGCCAGAAATACAAGGGTTACGTTTCTTGGAAAAGAAGCGTTGGAAGAACACCTTGCCAAAGAGGGCATGAAGCAGCTCTTTGAGGAAATAGAAATGCCGTTAGTGTTTGTACTGCATGAAATGGAAGCTGCGGGTATTCAGATTAATAGGAAAGAACTGGCAGATTACGGAAAACGTCTGAAGGAAGGGATTCTTGCCCTGGAAACAGAAATTTATGAGATGGCAGGGGAAACCTTTAATATTAACTCTCCAAAACAATTAGGAGTTATTTTGTTTGAAAAGTTAAAGCTGCCGGGGGGAAAAAAGACAAAGACCGGGTATTCCACTTCGGCGGATATTCTGGAGAAGTTGAAACCGGAAGACCCGATTATTGAAAAAATATTAGAATACCGTACGCTGGCGAAGCTAAAGAGTACCTATGCGGACGGACTGGATGCCTTTATTTGTGAGGATGGAAGAATCCATACAAAGTTTCATCAGACCATTACGGCAACCGGGCGGTTAAGCAGTGCGGAACCGAATTTACAGAACATTCCGGTGCGGATTGAGCTTGGGCGCCAGATACGGAAAATGTTTACGCCAAAGGATGGCTGTGTGTTTGTGGATGCGGACTATTCCCAGATTGAACTTCGTATTCTGGCTCATATGTCCGGGGATGACAGTCTGATTCAGGCGTACCAGGAAGAGCAGGATATCCACCGCATGACAGCGTCCAAAGTGTTCCACATTCCATTTGATGAGGTAACGGCGGCCCAGCGGAGCAACGCGAAGGCGGTGAACTTTGGTATTGTATACGGTATCAGTTCCTTTGGTCTTGGACAGGATTTAAATATTACAAGAAAAGAGGCGGAAGCCTATATCAATCAGTATTTTGAGACATATCCGGGGATTAAGAACTACCTGGATGGTCTGGTAAAGGAAGCGAAGGAGACGGGCAGTGTTACCACATTGTACGGCAGAAAGCGTCCGGTGCCGGAGATTTCTTCTTCCAACTTTATGCAGAGAAGCTTTGGGGAACGTATTGCCATGAATTCCCCGATTCAGGGAACAGCGGCGGATATTATGAAAATTGCCATGCTGCGGGTGGATAAAGCATTAAAGGAACAGAAACTGGAATCCAGAATCCTGCTTCAGATTCATGATGAACTGCTGATTGAAGCACCGGTGGCAGAGGCAGAGCAGGTGGCGGATATTCTGAAAACAGAAATGATGGCGGCTGCCAGCCTCCGGGTGCCGCTTTCCGTGGAAGTGAAAACAGGAGAAAACTGGTATGAGACAAAATAGGTCTTTTGTGATTTTAGGTGTGACCGGAGGTGCGGGCAGCGGGAAAACCACGGTGGTCAAAAAGATACAGGAACTGGTGG
>JAGBBW010000113.1 GCA_017938285.1 Lachnospiraceae bacterium | reverse complement strand
CTACCAATTAAATTCTTTTTGTTGTATAATGGGTTTGACGTACAGAACACCTCTTTCGTTGGAATTTGTCTGCAAACTTATTATACAACAAAAGGTGGTCTGTACGTTATTTTTTATTTAAAAAGTTGTAAACTGGTGTAATTCTAATAAACATAGAAAAAACTTTATTTTAGAGGGCAAACCAGGTCATGGTATGGCGTGGTCTGCCCTCATTTTTTTCTGCCGGTCTATACTCTGCCTGTCCCCGAGTTTTTGAAGTCAGCGGTATGGATACATGTTTTATATACAAATGCACTGGAACTGATACAGCAGGTTATTGCAGAGGCTGGGGGAGATAGCGAAAAAAGCATGTAAATGGGATTTAGAACATTGTGATATAGTGGAAATTGTGGTATGATACAGGTGTAATTTGTATTAAGTGTATTTGGAGGTAACGCAATGGACGAAAGATGTGAAGCATGTGGTGGAGAACTGATGGAGGGCAAGCTTGCCGGAATGCATGGCATGCAGTTTTATCCGGCAGGAGAATTTGAAAAGTTATTAAATCCAAAGCGGAGTGCGGTTGTATGCTATTGCTGCAAGAACTGTGGTGTGATTCAAAAATTAAGAGCAACAGAAATGGATAAGTTGCGGTAGATAATTTTGGAGAGAAAGGGATTTGCCATGAAAGAGTATAAGGCAGTTAAAGTAAAATGGGATGTAAATTTGGAAAAACTGAATCAGGCAATGAATGATATGGCAAAGGAAGGCTGGGAGGTCGTCTGCATGTCAGCAGAACCGCCGTATAATACGTTTTATTTTGTTGTAACATTTTGCAGGGAAGCCTAACAGGAGGATATTACATATGAAAACTACAAAAATATGTCCGAAATGTCAGTCGTCAAATATTATTCGAATTGATGGTTATGCGGGTGCATATGGTTCTGGAAATAATGTGATGACCGGCAGTACAATCTTTTCCGCAGTAAATGTAAACAGATACATATGCTGTAATTGTGGATTCACGGAAGAATGGATTGATAAGGAAGATATTGAAAAGATTGCAAACAGTAAAAAAGCAAAGCATTATATTTAAAACTGGAAGCAGTGATTAAGGTGAACTATTTGGAGTATGAAAAAAATGATTGTAGTATTGACACTCTCGCTACGTTACGGTTTAAGATGAAACAGGAAGGAGGCAGTCATGAAAACCGTAAAGGAAGTATCACAGATGATAGGAATCAGTATCAGGACATTACGTTATTATGATGAAATTGGTTTGTTGAAGCCTGCAAGGATTTCTGAAAACCAATATCGGCTTTATGATGAGAAGGACTTAGAAAAACTGCGGGAAATTATGTTTTTTAAAGAGATGGACATTCCTTTGGAAACAATAAAAAAACTATTGGCAAATCCGGAATTGGACAGAAAAGAGATACTATTGTTTCAAAAAGCCTTATTGGAAAGAGAACGTAATCGTCTGAATGGAATGATTGAATTAATTGAAGATGTAAGAGAGGGTGTGAATACCATGAGTTTTGAAGCATTTAGTGAAGATGATATTGAGAGAATAACAGAGCATACCATGGAAAAGATAAAGCCGGAGCAGTTACAGGATTTTGTCCAAAGGTTTGGCAGTATAGAGAGTTTTTCAGCTGCATTAAAGAAAGAATTGAAAGATGAGGAAATAGAAGCAAACCTGATTAAATTATATGGTGGAAAAGATAAGGCAGTTGCAGCCTCCCTTTCTGCAACCGGAAGTATGGAGGAGATGCAAAAGTTTCAACAGGAAACAGAGGAAACCTATAAAATGTTTGCGGCTGCCATGGCAAATGAAGATAATGAACTGAAGGAGGCAGCAATAAAAAAGCTGGCAGAAAGTAACAAGAAAATGTGGCACATAGAAAATGCAAGATATTTTCTGTTGCAATTAGCTGATCAGCTTGAAGATAATGAACTGTTGAGTGCGGCAACAGACAAGCAATATGGAATGGGGATTGCTTCGTATATTGTAAGAGCAATCCGGGAACATTATGGTATAATTTAGCAAAGTTAAATGATTCTCTTTTTTGGATTAAAAAAGTCGTTATGGCAGTAACAGTTGTGGTAAGCATCAAGGAAGCAGCTAAGGCTGGTAAATTCTAAGGAAGCACTGATTAATTCACTGCTTCCTTAGAAGCCTCCGGCGGATCACACGAATTTGCATTAGAAATTGCATAAATAAAGGTTTTAAGGGCTCTCAGAGTATTTTTTCGGGAGCTTTTTTTGAGTCTCTCAGTAATACAATGAAAGAAACCTTGATCTTTAAAATAAACAAAAAAGATTTTATCAACACTTTTGCCTGATTGTCCGTCTTATAAGTGAGAGGAAAAGAAAGGAATGCAAAGAATGATAGAGGAACTGTATAAAAAATATCATCAGGAATTGATAAGCTGGTGTCATAACATGACAGGAAACCTGCATACTGCAGAAGAACTGGTACAAGAAGCATTTTTGCGTGCAATGCTTCATGAAGAGGTTCTGGCTGTATTGCAGGAACAGCAGTGTCGTTCATGGTTATATCGAACTATCAAAAATTTGTATGTGGATTGTATCAGGCATAGGAGTAAAGAAACAATCGTGGAAGAGTTTCCACAGCGACAAAAATATCCTGAAGAAATGAGTCGTTTGGAGTGGGAGCAATTGCTGGAAACTTTGCCGGATTTGGAGGGTGTAATTTTTACATTGCGTTATCTGGAGGGGTACAATTCCAAACAAATTGGAGAAATACTTTCTCTTCCGCCTGGAACGGTTCGATTCAAACTTTCTTCTGCTCGTCAACATTTAAAAGAGGCTTTAGGAGGGCAAAAATATGTGTAACAAGAAAAAGTTATTATTAAATTGTGACGTTTGTGATACAAGAAAGATGAAAGAAGAGGATTACAGCGGCTATGAAAAAATAATAATTAACGCAGATGTTGTGGTGGTCAATGCTTACAGTAAAGGTGTTTTAAACAGACTTCCTGTCATGATTAATCAGGATTGTACCATAGAAATTGCGGATGATATAGAGGTGGAGTTAAAAACAGTGAATGGGTCTTATGAGATTACTGGGAATACTGCTGTTCAGGAACATACATTGTTAGTTGTAAATGGGGCACTGAATATTCATTCCGGGACAGAAAATACTTTGGAAAAATATGAGAAAATTTATGTGAATGGTTCTGTCAAATATCCGGAAAGTCTTGAGGCCTATTTAACAAAGCTATCTGTAAATGGCTCTGTATTAGTATATCCTGACAAGTGTGTGATATTAGACAATACGTTTATTATGGATAAGTATTTTACTATGAGAGCAAAAGAAGGAATGAAATATTATGTGGAAAGTAAAGTAATTATTCAGGATAAAATGGTAGCTCTGGAAAAATTAGTGCAGAAAAAAGTACAGTTTATTACCAGGCAAATAATTGTTCCTGAAGAATTGGCAGAATCGTGTGTAGAATTGTTTGATGAGAAAGCAGAGTTTGTAGTTATTCCTGCCGGAATGACATTTCACTATGGAGATGCGGATTTAAATGAAGAATTGCTGAAGAAAGAAGGAAGTAATATATATGTGTACGGAGACTTAAATGTTTCTGATGATATTGAATTAGAAGGATTGTCTGATTTAATTACCAGACTCATTGTGAGAGGAAATGTAGCTTTGAAGAAAACTCAGGAAAAGTGTTTCAGAAAATTAAATGTTGAGTATAGTCAGCTTGAATTTAAGTGGGAAGGCAGAATAATCGAAAACAAGCCAGGTATCAGAGTTGATAAATCATTGCTTGATGGCTCTCCTGCTAAGCTTCTTGTGAGAAATGCTGCTACGATAAAGATTGCGTCAGATGTAACACCGGAACTGATATTGGAACGATTGATGATTGAAAACTGTGCTAAAGTTTTCTGCAGGGAAGAGCAGGAAAGTGCTATTGCTGCCATTACTCAAAATGTGGCAAAAATTGGAGAATCAGGCGAAGATGAATCTTCTGGAATGATGGAAGGAATAAAGGATTTGCGCTCTACAAATATGATTACTGCAGATAGTTATATTATGTGATGAGCAATTCTGCTGTGGAGTGTTCTGATATTACTAGGCATCAAGAAAGCATTCAATTAATTGAAAGATCAAAAAAATATATATTGGAATAAAGTTTCCCTCAAGGTGCGTAAACTGGAAGTAAAATAAAGTTTATATACTTTGGGGGATTTTTATGAATTTATTGAAACGTTTCTGTATCATCGGTGCAATAGTTACCACTATCATTGGAATTATTTCTCACTTTGTGTATGAATGGTCTGGCAACAATTTTCTGGCAGGATTGTTTTTTTCTGTGAACGAATCTACGTGGGAGCATATGAAGCTGATTTTTTTTCCGATGTTTTTGTATGCTGTAATTGCGGGAAAACGAGTGGAACAGCAGTATCCTGGTATTTATAATTCCATGTTTCTAGGTATTTTGACTGGTTTGGCAATGATTCCAGTTCTTTTTTACACATATACAGGAATCCTGGGTTTCCGCATAGACTGGCTTAATATTGCGCTGTATGTAGTCAGTGTTTTTACAGCATATTTCGTAGTGTATAAAATAACAGGGAAGAGTGCAGGAAAGGATTCCAGGGTGCTCCGTTATATGATGTATGCTTTTCTCGTGGCATTTATGGTTTTTACGGTATATCCACCGGAACTTGGGATTTTTGCTAAGCCGTAAAGTAATGCTTGCGTTTGGAATTGTTCTGCGGTATTCTATACCAGAGGAGATTAGTGTGAAAAATCACAGTGATATGCGGATTGTTTCACAAACAAAATAAAATTTCGCTGGCTATTTGTGTCGAGAACGTTACGAATGAGCCCTGTTGCGCGATTCCTCGAACAAAAAGACGTTCTCGGAATGGGGATTAGAATGAGAGAATCGGTGAAATTATCTAAAATCAGTCTGGGATTAAAACTGATTTTTATTGGAATTCTTTTGCGGATGGTTTCGGTGATTGCGTTGCTGATACCATACGGAGCAATTCTGACGTTGACAGCAATATATGCAGAAGCAATTTTGATGTTGGCAGGTTTATGGATTGCCGGAAAAAGGGACAGGAGATATCACAACGTATTGTGTGTCTATGTGCTATATTACTTTTATGGTCAGGCAGAGGAACTTTTAGCAGAATTTCTGGTAAGTGATGTAGCTTCCTTTTTATATATCATTGGAAAATCGTTGTTAGAGGTATGGCTGGTATATCTGCTTTGCCACACCACAGAAAAACTGTTGTTGGAGCAGGAAGAAAAGGGAATTGCCAAAATGGGAAAAATAGTGTACCTTTTCTACTTTATCCGGATGGTATTTAATATTATTTATGGCGTATTTTCCTGGTTCTTTACGGTGCCTGCGATTTTGGAAATAGTTATTCTTTCATTGGGACTGTGTTACATGGTGGTGCATGTGATTTACATAGTATTCCTTGGCAGGAGTTTTTCTTTTCTGAAACGCAGGGCGGAAAAATTGGAGCAGAAAGAAGTAGCGGAGATTTAATTGAAATGTCCGGAGCATAAGATAAACAAGGCGGATGGTAAGTAAGCATATGTAAGAATAAAGGGGCAGATGACTATATTTGGTATGGTGGTCTGTCTCTTTTTATGATTTGTGCCGATAATATAATTTGGGGTGGTGGCGGTGTGGATGGAGCAATACACGGAGCATACGGAAAAGGTGTATGAGGCGGAAGTAAACAAGCTTTATTAGTAAATCAGACACAGCAGAGAATTTTGAAAACTATTATATTCCGGGGTGATTTTTGTTATGGACGATATGAAAAATACAAACGGTAATTTATACATACGGGATGTGAGGATATCTAAGGAAATTCCACGTAACAATTATCTCAGCAAATTGCCGGTAGTGCGCAATCTGCGAAAAATGGGCAGATTGGAATTTAACAGGAATGTGACATTTATTGTTGGAGAAAATGGAATCGGAAAATCTACACTGATTGAGGGGATTGCTGTAGCGATGGGATTTAATCCGGAAGGTGGAACGGTGAATTTCAATTTTTCTACGAATGATTCACATTCTGATTTACACGAGTATCTTACAGTGTGTAAGGGATATAAGCGGCATAAGGACGGCTTTTTTCTCCGGGCGGAAAGTTTCTACAATGTGGCATCTAACATAGATGAACTGGATTCAGAACCAGGCTTCGGTCCTCCTATAATTTCAGGTTATGGAGGAGTATCCCTGCATAAGCAGTCGCATGGGGAAAGTTTTATGGCATTAGTGGAAAATCGCTTCTGGGGAAATGGGCTGTACATACTGGACGAGCCGGAGGCGGCATTGTCACCAACGCGGCTCATGCGGTTGATGGTCTGTATGAAGAAACTGGTAGAGAAGAATTCCCAGTTTATCATATCCACACATTCTCCAATACTTATGACATTTCCTGATGCGGAAGTGTTGGAAATAACATCCGGGGGAATACAGTCTGTGGACTATAAAGATACGGAGCATTACATAGTGACAAAGCGGTTTATGGATGCACCGGAGAAAATGATTGAGAGCCTGCTGGGAGACGATTGATTTTTTTGAAACGATTGTATACCGATTGTGGTGATAACGAGAAGCTGCCATAGGGTGTTTTCGTAATAAGGACAATCATGGTGTAAAAAATTTTACAATAATATGTTGGATTTGTTCGAAAAAGAATGATATAATGTTCATAAAGTTAGAAATCAGGAAAAGAAAGGATGTCTGATGTTATGAACAAATTTCTCTATAATAATCCTGTGGAGAGAATGAAACGTGTCAACCGGGTGTATCTGCTGGCTATAGTGATTCTGTTTGGAGTGCTTCTGGTATACCAGTCCATGCTGGTGAAGGAAGGAACATTTCCGGATTCGCTGGAATCGTATAGTAAGACAGCAATGGTAGGCATTCTTTTATTGGATGCTATTCTGTTTTTAGTGAATAAATCCAGTAAATATTTGCGGATATGTATTACGCTTGAAGTTGGGACAGCATATCTGTTCTTTGTATTGAATACGCCAGGCAGCTTTCTGGGTATGGCATTTGTTGGTGTTTTGGGAGTATCAGTTTTATATTTTGATACGGCGTATTATATGGGGACCCTTTTATTTAGTGTTGTACTTTATGTTGTGGGACAGGTTGCCAGAGTGAATACAGGTGTAGTGTCTGCGGATGTAAATGGTGTTTGTAATGTGATTATGACCTTTGCAATATTTATTATGTTTTTTATTATAAACAGGTTATCGGAGATGTTCAATGATCATGCTCTGGGAGCCGTTAAAGAGCAAAGTGAAATCCAGATGCAGATTATGAAAGTGATAACGGAAGAAACAAGCAGCAGTACGGAAATGGTAAATAGTTTATACAAAGCCTCCGGAAATATTGCACAAAGCATGCAGGATATATCTTTGTCAACGGAAAAAATAGTGGAAAACATTACAGAGCAGAATTGCATGACACAAAATATTCAGAATGCGATAAACAATACCCAGGAATATTCTTCTGAAATGGTATCGGTTGCGACTGTTTCCAATGAAGAAATACGCACCAACCAGAAGATGATGGAGACATTAAAGGAGCAGTCGGAGCAGATTGCGGATAATAATGCTCTGGTAACGGCAGCAATGGAACAGTTACAGGATAAGATTGATAAAGTAGATTCCATTGCCAATATGATTTTAAGAATTTCCAATCAGACGACGATTCTTTCGTTAAATGCTTCTGTAGAAAGTGCCCGGGCGGGAGAAGCAGGAAAGGGTTTTTCGGTTGTTGCCGAACAGATTCGTCAGCTGGCGGAGGAAACAAAGGATTTTACAAAGAATATTACAAATACCGTTGAAGAACTGAATGTGAATGCAAAGACTGTGGTGAATGCCATGGAGGTTTCGTTAAACGCAGCGGACAACCAGAAGCAAATGATTCGTACTGCTGCGGAGGCATTTGATGAATTGAGCGGCAATATGAATATTTTAATTAAGAATACGCAGGAGATTGGAAATCGGATTGATCGTTTATCAGTAGCAAACAACCAGATTGTTGAGAGTATTACCCAGCTGTCGGCGTTATCAGAAGAGGTAAGTGTCAGTGCAGAAGAAACAAATCATCTGACAGAAATGAATGTAAACTATGCAGGGCAGACCTGGGAGTCTATTCAGAAGATTAATGAAAGTACTGCTTTATTAAAGAATGTATAGTGCTTACATAATATAAAACGAGGAAATCAGGTGCGGTTGCAAAGAGATGTTTTTTTGCAACCGCACCTGATAATGCTTTATGGAAGAATAATATCCGGTTCAGTGAGCTTATATTTCTGTATGTTTGTATCGTTTCCGGTATTCGCCCGGGGTCAATCCGGTTTGTTTTTTAAATAGTTTCCAAAAGTAATTATTATTTTGAAATCCGCAGTATCTGGCTATGTCACAGGCGTTCACGTTAGTAAATCCAAGATAGGAACGTGCCTTTTCGATGCGGATGTGGTTAATGTATTCAATTGGTGTCATTCCGCAGCAGGACCGGGTGATTCGACCTAAATGCTGTGGGGTGATATTCAAAATATTACAAAGTTCTGTTTCTGTAATCTGGTTCATAAAATGATGGTCTACATAGTCTGCAAGGAGATTCATGTGCTTATTGTAAACTTTCTTTTTATCTTTTGAGGAACCAGAGGAGTCCTGTGGCTGCATTTTATGTTTTAAGGTTCCTGACTGTTTAGCAAACTCCATAATATATTCCTGTACATGGGAAGAGGCGTAATAGATACCAAACTGCTCATCATTCAGCAGCTCTTCCCTCATTTTGTTCATCTGGATTTCCAGACCGGTCAGATTCCAGAGGTGGTATACACCGGCATGAAGTCCCAGTTTCTCGTAGAGCTGTGACAGACGATCCCCCCGGGCTTCCATCCACCGGATATCCCATACAGAATCTTTGGGATAATATTCATGAGGCGTATGGGCAGGAAGAAAAAAACCATCACCGGCAGGAATGTCATATTTTTTTCCGTCCAGAATTAATATACCATTTCCTTTGGTACTGTAAAAGAACTGGTCATAGGTGTGTCCTTCTGGCTTTACAACCTGTGGCTGAAGTTCATGCAGACCAATGCTGTGCAGGAAATATGGAAGGTCATTGACCTGGGTGGTGTCGGGATACATGAAATACCACATAGGATGCTCCTTTCAAAATGTTCAAATTGTTCAATAAAGATAATACCATTCATTGTTTTAAAGTGCAAGTACTGATAATATCAGTTTATAAAAAACATTCAGTTTGTTCTATATGAGGAGGTCTATGATGAAAACAAAAAAATTTTTGGGTGTATTAGGATTGGCGGTAATAACATTGGCAGCATGCAGTTCCAGTCAGGAAGCAGCACCAACTGCAACACCGGTTCCAACTGCAACACCGGTTCCAACTGCAACATCAGTACCAACTGCAACCCCGGCGCCAACGGCTACGCCTGCTCCACAGGCTGCTTCTGCACGTTCGTTGAAAGAGCAGGGAAATCCGACAAAAATTTGTCTGGCGGATATTGTGGAAGGAAAGGGTGATGACTGGAAAGCGTGGATTAAGGTATCTACAGCATTTGATCCAACGTTATCTGTATACAGCTGTGACCTGATTCCTGAAAATACAAAGGGATTTGTAGTGAACTTTAAGGTAAAGGATATGGATTGTGGAGAACAGACAATGTACTGGTGTTATCAGTTTAAGACAGCCAGTGGAACGGTTTCCCTGTGGAATGATACATCGGAGGCAGATCAGCTGACTATTACCGATGATGGTACATATCAGTTTGTGTTTGATGTCATGAAAGCGGTTGGCGAACCGATTTTACAGGTAGAGTCTTTACAGATGGTATTTCCAGGACTTTCTGAGAATACCACAACCATTGTGGAACTGACCGGAGCCAAGGCAGTGACAGAGGAAGCAGACCTTTCTTTTTTTGCAACTGGTAAAGTTGAAGAATAATACAAAGCGGAGGAGAACAGGGATGAAGAAGAGAAAGAGAAGAATGGCAGTTGCGGCATTTCTGATGGCAGTATTACTGGCAGCAGTTCCGATAGGAAAACTGTCAGTGTATGCAGCGGAAGGGCAGAAACTGACGCCTACCGGCAATGTACGTAAGTTTGATCTTGGTTCGGAGGAAACAGGTGGAACCGGTATTGAAGGAACAAAAAACTGGATTAAGATTGTTCAGAATTCAAATAAAATGAAGCTGTTCGAGGATGTACCAAAAGGGACGAATGTTGCAGCATTACAGGTTACTTTTGAAATTTCCAACTGGTCCGGAGTGGTATTTCCGATCAGCTGGGGATGTAATCTGAATTTCCTTGGGGACAGTGGTTCTACCTGGTGTGGCACTGGAAAGTTTGAAGGGATTTCTACCTATGTGATTGACAGGGAAGGCGATTATACTGTGACCTGTGATTTTGCTGCACTCTGCAAAGCAAATGGAAAAGAAGGTATTGACTGGCTGCAGACCTGTGAAATGGTGATTGACAATCTGACAGAGGGCGACAAAACAGTGATTGAGATTAAGGATGCGGTAATTTATCAGCCGGGAGAATCGGTTCCGGCCGATAATGCCACAAAAACAGGTTCTGCTCTGGAGAGTGCAGAAGTGAAGGCAGATACGATTGTGATTGCTCCGGAGAATATCAGCCGTATTAATAACGGTGTGTTTGAGGGCTGGGGCACGAGTCTCTGCTGGTACGGCAACCGTATTGGTGGTTCCGGGCAGGCTGGCAGTGAGGCGGCAAAGATTCTGTACAATGCAGAGAATGGTCTTGGGTTGAATATCATCCGTTATAATGTAGGCGGTGGTGATGACCCGGCACATAACCATATCGAGCGTTCTGATTCCAATATGCCTGGGTACTGGAATAATTATGATGCAACAACAGGAAATTTTGAGTACGATTTTACGAAGGATGCCAATCAGAGAAATGTGCTGTTAAAATCTATTGAAGAATGCCCGGATATGCTGGTGGAGATGTTCTCTAATTCGGCACCGTATTTCCTGACCCGGAGTGGCTGTACTTCGGGAACAACAGACAATGTCAAGAGCAACATTACGTTAAGCAAAATGTCCGCTTTTGCTGATTATATGGCAACAGTAGTGGAATATTATGTGGATCAGGGCATCAATGTGGTCAGTGTAGAACCGATGAATGAGCCTTCCAATGGCTGGAATGTAAGCCACTATGGTGTAAAGCAGGAGGGCTGTTCCGTGGAAGCTGGTGTGGAACAGTCTGCCATGCTTACCATGATGCAGGAAGCTATGGAGAAGCACGGTATTGGCGACATTGCACTGGCTGGTTGTGATGAAACGAATGATACTACTACAAATCAGTCATTAAAAAAGCTTTCTGAGGAAGCAATGGAAGTATTGGATCAGATTAATACCCATACCTATTCCAGAAATGCGGTTTCCAGTCAGAAATTATATAAAACTGCATTGGAACTGAATAAAAAGCTGTGGATGTCGGAAACGGACAATGGGGGTGTACTGGGAGAAAATTCCGGAGAAATGGGAGCAGCGCTTAATCTGGCTTACCAGATTACCAGTGATTTGAACAACCTTCAGCCGTCAGCGTGGATAATGTGGCAGGCAATCGGATCTTACTGTGATAAGGAAAATCCGTTTGACCCGGATACGCTGGACCAGAAGACGCTGGATACGAATGGTTTCTGGGGTGTCTGTTATGCAGATATGAATGAGGAAACGATTGTAAAGACAAAGAAATATTATGCATTCGGACAGTATACGAAATATATTCGTCCGGGCGATAATCTGATTGCTGTCAGTGATACATACACTACGGCTTCCTATAGTGCTTCAGATGGGCAGATTAAGATTGTAACTTATAATCCTTATGCTGCGGACAGGGAAGTGGAGTTTGATTTAAGTGCATTTGAACTTCCTGGAACCACAGTTTCTGTTACCCGCACCAGTGGGGATTATGCAGAAGGAGAAAACTGGGCGCAGCTGGAAAAATTACAGGTGCTGGATGGCAGATTAAGAACAACCATTAAAGGGAATTCGGTTACAACCTTTGTGGTAGATGGGGCTTTTCATGATATGGCTGTGGTTCTGGAAACACTGAGTCAGCAGGTGGAAGAACCGGAAGAAGCTTCGGATACTGTGGTTGTGGAACTGGTGGATGGCAGACCGGTTCCTGCTGTAGACAGTGTGGATGGACGTATTTGCTTTGCCAGTGGTGATTGGAGTTATACGGTAATGGATACACTGGCTTTGGAAAAAACAGGGATTAAAGTGAGTACGATGGAAAATGGAACCTATGCTATGACATTACCGGGACCAGAAAATGGTGCGCCGGTTGTGGGAAGTGTAGTATTTTGCATGGATTTGATTGGATATGCAAAACAACTGACGGGTATTGACGTGAGTGAGTTGAAATCAGAGGCGGATATAGCGGAGTATAACAAGAAGATAGCAGAAACTGTCCGGGTAAGGGTGACATCTGTTGTTCAGGATGGTATGGAAGCAGAGTTAAATACAGCGAAAGTTGTAGTAGGGGATACGGAAGCGAATGGCAATCTTCGTATTGAACTTTATAATATGTATGGTCCGACAGCAGAAAATGCCGCAGTGGAACCAGAGACGGTGGAATTTACAGATTCGTTGACGATATATTTTACCATTGAACTGGCAGAATTGTCCGATACGGAAAAAGTGGAATTTCCAGAGCAGACACCTGTGCCGACAGATATTCCGGAATCTGTTGTGACACCAACAGAAATACCAGCAGCAACAGAAACGCCGGTGCCGACAGTAACAGAGAGCCAGAAACCAATGGTAACCATGATACCAACAGAGCCACCGGCAGAAGTTTCAGAAACATCTGTGTCGGAAGATACAGCCAATGGTGGTCTGGCTACAGCCGCAGTATTGGCAATCGTACTGGTGGCAGGAATGATAGTGTTTGTTGTAAAAAAGAAAAACAAGTAATATGGAATACTGGAGCATTTGCAGAGATATGTGGTAAAGTGACAAGAGCATATGGAAGGAAAAGTTCACAAAAAGGGCAGACGTGAAAATCACTCTGCCCGCACAATTCCAATGGCTGTTCCAATGCAGACCAGTGACTGGCAGTCCATACGTTTAAATACAAGGTCGGCATGGCGGTTATTGATACAGCGCAGGATGTGTTCCCGGTCACCTTCCAGGTACTTGCGGAAATAGATTTCGTTTTTGTAAGTAAATAAGGCTTCTTCGCCGTTTTTTGGAAAGCGGTCCTTCAGAAGAATACGGTCGTACTTACAGTAGCGGGGCGCCCAGTTGTTGTTTGGAACTTCCAGCGCCATAAAGGCGTCAGATTCCGTGGTATAAATTTCTTTTGTTTCACCGGTGCCGTATTTCATGCCTTCACATGCCAGTACGTTTGGTACAATGCAGGGAATGCTGTGTCTGCCGGGAGTTTCCCGTTCGTCTCTGGCGGTGTGGGCTTCGTATTTGGCTGTCTGCTGTAAAATGCTTTTTCCATGAACACCGCACATGCGGTAATGCTGGAGCAGAAGGTCTTCGTCCTTGGAAGCAACGCTTTCGCCCATGAGCCAGTTGACGGAGACATGCAGGACATGGGAAAGATTCAGCATGGTAGAGACTTTTGGGTCTTTTACCTTGCCATAATAAAGATTGCGCATGGTTTCCAATGGTATATTTGCAAGTTCTGCACATTCCTGCCAGGTTATTTTACGTTCCAGGAATAACTGCCGTAATCGTTCGCTTAACAGGCTTTGTTCCAAAATAATATCCCCCTTATGTGTCATGAATGACATGCTTTCGGGCAGTTGCCCGCAAAAGACATGTTACCAGTGATATTGAGAATTGTCAAGAATTGGATTATATTTTATTTGTCACTATGATTCAGGTGTGAGCAGGCTCCTTTTGCAAAGAAAAAACGAAATGAGCCTGTGAATCGTTACAGTTTACGGGAGATGAGTGAATTGTAACACTTAATTACGTTTGGACGTAACCAGGGAGGATTAAAAACGATGTTGCGCATGCACAGCACCCAGACTTTAGTAGAAGGGACCAGCTACACAGTAGAGTACACGATTACGAAAAATGCCAGCGACTATGAATTGGAAGAAATTTGTGAATATGGTATCAGTTGTAGTTTGTATGGAGAGAATCAGGAAATTGTATCATCCGAGGAAATCAAGTGTATTACTCCGAATTTTGCAAGGATAAATGAAATGGTCCACATCCTGAAAAGAAATCAGGTGTTTCCGGTACATTTAAAAGAGATTGTCTGTGAGCTTCTGGAGCAGGACAATGGAACGGATGGAGAATTTGCGTTTTGTGCATAACAGGTAGTTGATTTTGTGACAGATGGAACAGGAAAAAAGCAGGGCTTATTCGTGGGAGACCAGGAAGAAGGCTTTGCTTTTTATTGCTTTTTAAAGATACTATTGTTACAATGGAAGAAAAGTACAAACAGGACGGGAAAGGATGAAAAGGTTATGAAGCTTGAACAACTGGAAAAATTATTGCAGGATATGAGTTTAGAAGAGAAGGTTGGACAGATGGTGCAGATTCCGGCAAATATGCTGACGGAGGGAGGACTTTTGACCGGACCGACGGATACGATGGAAATGTCGGAGGAAACGACCCGGCTGGTTGGTTCCATTCTGGGCAAGACAGGGGCAGAGGAATTGCATAACATTCAGAAAGAGTTTGTGGAGAATCATCCGCATCACATTCCTCTGCTTCTGATGTATGATGTCATCAATGGAATGGAAACAATTTTTCCGATTCCTCTCGCCCAGGGATGTACTTTTTCACCGGAACTGGTGGAACGGGCTGCGCATGCAGCGGCAAAGGAAGCAACAGCAACCGGACTGCATGTGACGTTTTCACCAATGCTTGATCTGGTGCGGGATGCCAGATGGGGAAGAGTGATGGAATCCACGGGGGAGGACCCGTGGCTGAATGCAGAACTGGGACGTGCCATGGTACGGGGCTACCAGGGAAGCAGTAAGGTACAGGGAGAATTGTTGGATTTGGCGAAGGAAGGAAATATTGCGGGGTGTGTAAAGCACTTTGCCGGTTATGGAGCACCGCTTGGCGGCAGGGAATATGAAAATGTGGAGCTTTCGGAACGGACGTTCCGGGAGGATTATCTTCCTGCGTATCAGGCTGCCATTGAGGAAGGCTGTGTGATGGTAATGACCTCGTTTAATACGTTGAACCGGATTCCGTCTTCTGGAAACCAGTGGCTGATGCGGAAGGTGCTCCGGGAAGAAATGGGATTTGACGGGGTTCTGATATCCGATTACTCTGCGGTGGATGAGATGATCCGTCATGGAATTGCGGAGGACAGCAGGGAAGCGGCAAAGCTGGCAATTCTGGCCGGAGTGGACATGGATATGGTGTCCAATGCGTATGTGAAATATCTGGCAGAACTGGTACGGGACGGTGAAGTAGAAGAACGTCTGGTGGATGAGGCTGTCTGGCGCATTTTAAAGCTGAAAAATGACCTGGGGTTATTTGAAAATCCTTATAAAGATGGAGCAAAAGAAAAAGAAGAGATATTATTTTTATGCCCGGAGCATAGAGGTCTGGCAAGGGAGATGGCGGCAAAATCCTTTGTGTTATTAAAAAATGATGAAATTCTTCCACTGGAACAGGAAAACGCCGGAACGATTGCACTGATAGGACCGTATGCGGACAGTACGGAGATGTTTGGTGCCTGGTCATTTCCAAAACGGCCGGAGCAGGGTGTGACCATAAAACAGGGCATGGAAGTAAGGTATGGTTCTGTCAAGGTATGCAGGGGCTGTTTTATGCAGGATGAAGATAAACAGACGAAGTTTGGCGTAAAAGAAAAATATACCACGGAAGAACTGGAGACTTTGCTGGCAGAAGCAGAGAAACTGGCAGGAAAATCTGAAACTGTGGTACTTTGTCTTGGAGAACACCGGGAATATACCGGGGAAGGAGCAAGCCGGACAGAAATTGGTCTGCCAAAGCATCAGCTGGAGCTGCTGAAAAGAGTGCAGGCAGTGAATAAGAATGTTGTAACGGTGGTGTTTTCCGGACGTCCGCTGGTGCTGACGGAGGTGGTGGAATTATCCAGAGCGGTGCTGCTGGTCTGGATGCCGGGAACAGAAGGCGGCAGTGCCATTGCAGATGTGCTGTCCGGGGCAGTACTGCCGGAAGGGAAGCTTTCCATGACACTGCCAAGATGCGTAGGACAGGTGCCGGTATTTTATAATAAATTCCGTACAGGACGGCCGAATGAAGAGGGAACAACGGTCGGGTATATTCATGGTTACATTGACGAATCCATTTATCCGCTGTATCCGTTCGGCTATGGTCTGACCTATACAACGTTTGGGTATTCCAAGGTATCAGTGAGTCAGGAAATAATGAAGAAAACAGAAACAATCGCGGCGAAAGCAACGGTTACAAATACAGGAACAAGAGAAGCGGTGGAAACCGTACAGATGTATCTTACGGATGTGAAGGGAAGTGTGGTGCGTCCGGTAAAGATGCTCCGGGGCTTTAAAAAAGTTGCTTTGAAGCCGGGGGAGAGCAGAAAAGTAACATTTACCATTACGGAGGATATGTTGAAATTTTATGATAGTAACATGGTATATACCAGTGAACCGGGAGAATTTGAAGTTTATATCGGACCGGACAGCGATACGAAGAACAAGGCGGTATTCCGTCTGGTATAAAGTTCACAGGAATTTCATTTGCGTTATACCTGAAAAAGTTATATAATAGTCTACGTTTGTGAAAAACTCCGGAAATTCCGGAAGATTAAAAGGAGAAAGAACATGAAGAAAAGATGGATGATGGCATGCATGACAGGCGTAGTGGCGGGGATGCTGCTGACTGGCTGCGGCAGTAATAAGGAGGCAGAAGGAATCTCTCCGTCTCCAACTATAAAAGTGGAGGAAGAGCTGACACCAACAGCAGAACCGACAGCAGAGCCAACAGTGGAGCCGACAACAGAACCGACAGCAGAGCCAGCAGTGGAGCCGACAACAGAACCAACGGCAGAACCAACAACAGAGCCGACGGCAGAACCAACAACAGAACCAACAGTGGAGCCAACGACAGAACCAGCAGTGGAACCGACAACAGAACCAACGGCAGAGCCAACAACAGAACCAACAGAAGCAGCACCAGCAGAGGAAGCAGAAGTTGTGCTGGGGCAGTATAAGGGACTGGAGCTTAAGGAAGTGGATTCAGCAGAGGTGGCAGAATATCTGCATGCCATGCTGGAAGCAAACTTTGCAGAACTTAAGGCGGTGGACCGGGCTGCCAAAGAAGGGGATACTGTCAATATTAATTACATAGGAAAGAAGGATGGAGTGGCGTTTGAAGGCGGCACAGATGATTCGGAAGAGGGTACAGATCTGGAACTTGGTTCCGGCAGTTTTATTGATGGTTTTGAAGAAGGCCTGGTCGGAGCAGTGGCTGGTGAAGTCAGGGATCTGAACCTGACTTTCCCGGAAGAGTATCACAGTGCAGAACTGGCAGGTCAGTCTGTGGTATTTACGGTTACGGTAAATGAGGTGAAGGAAAGTACCGTTCCGGAACTGACCGATGAGTTTGTAAAAGAGAATATTGGATATGATACAACAGCGGAGCTGGTGCTGGTAATTGATGCCATGATGAATGAACAGAGTTTCCGGGAACAGGCGATTCTGGCACTGGTCGAAAACAGCGAAGTACTCACCTATCCGGCAGCAAGGCTCGAGGAAGAAAAGCAGTATACCATAGATTCCGTGATGAATCAGGCGCAGATTTATATGATGTACTTTGGAATGGACGAGACTTCTGTATTGAATATGTTTGGATTCCAGTCGACAGAGGATTTGGAAGCTTATGCGGAAGCATATGCGTATGAAACCGTAGGTCAGATGCTGATTCTGGAAGAAATTGCAAAGACAGAACAGTTGGAGCCGGAAGAAGAGTATTACCAGAAAAAGGCACTGGAATATGCGACAGATGCCGGATATGAGGATCTGGAAAGTTTTGAGGCAGATTATGGGAGAGAGATGATTGAGGAAGTAGTGCTTCTGGACTATGTAGTGGATTATGTCATTTCCCAGGCGGTAATTGTAAAAGCAGAAAATGATGGAAATATTCAGCAGGTAGAGTAAAATCTGCGGAATACAGACATAGAAATATGTTAATGCAGGGAAAAAAGTAAAAAAAGTGCTTACATATCTGAAAATTTCGTGCTAAAATAATAGTTGTATAAAAGCAGAGGGCTTCTTATACGAGATGGAGGAATGCGAAATGTATCAGATAGGAGAACTTGTACAGTACGGAACAAGCGGAGTATGCAGAGTGGAAGGAATTGTACAGGACGTGCCAGGTTTACAGAAAGATACGAAGTGTTATCTGTTAATTCCGGTGAGCCGCAAGGAAGAAAAAATTTATACACCGGTGGATAATGCAAAAGTAAAAATGCGCCGAATTCTGTCAAGTGAAGAAGTAAGGGAGCTGATGAGAAAAGCTCCGGAAATGGAAGGTCCTGCGATTGCCAATGAAAAGCAGTGTGAGAGTATTTATCGTGAGGAACTGTATTCCGTGGATTGTTACCGGTGGCTGGGGCTGTTAAAGACCCTGTATGCCAGAAGGGCCGCCAGGGCGGCAAATGGAAAAAAGAGTACAGCTACGGACGAACGTTATTTAAAAAACGTGGAAGAACGTCTGAAAGAAGAACTGTATCTTGTAATCGGACAGGAGGAGACAGTCAGCGAACTGGAACGGCTGTCGGATTCTGTGAAAAATTAGGGAACGAAAAATAACTGCTGCCGGAAGAAACGGTATTAAAAAGTGTTTCTTGCCGGCAGCAGTTATTTTTCGTCTGTGAGGGCTGCATTATTCATCAAAGGAAACGGTGACATAGAATCCCCGTGGCTCCTCTGCAATTTCTGTCACAGTGCCTTTTCGGGCAAGCAGCCGTTCACCTAATGGAAAGTTGCCGGACATGGCAGCAGCCGGTTCAATGACGTAATAAAACACAGAGTTTGGCAGGTTTCCTTCACGGATTTCTACTTCCTGTCCGACTTCAACCAGACCAGAACGTTCCATTTTAAATTTCATAAGTCGTGCCATTGGTTTTTCCTCTTTTCCGCACCATGGTGCAATCTTTGAAATCATGTTCATCCGCACTCCGACAGCAGGTGTCTGGGTGCTCTGTGAACAGTAACACGAAAGTACTTACAATTATATAATTGTCGAAAAAGACTTGCAAGATGGAAAAAATAAAAGTATAATAGACATAAGCACAATTTTATCTACGAAGGGAGACTGTTGTATGGAGTACGATGAGGCGAAATTTAAACGAAGTGCGAATAAGAAAGCTATGGGGTTATGGCTGATTATCAATCTTATTCTGATGGTGTCGTATGCGCTGGAGGTAGTGAAGGGCGTTCGAACCATGGAATATTATATTACGTTTATGGTGGTTGCCTGGACACCGTTTTTTATTGGACTGGCAGTTCTGAAAATGCGTGGAATGTCCACATCCGTGTATAAGCATATAATTGCGGTAGGATTTGGTATCTTTTATTTGTATGTGGTAGTGACAACGATTAATCCGCTGGCGTTTGCGTTTGTATTCCCAATCGCCAGTCTGTTGATTATTTATAAAGACCGGGCTTTAATTATCCGTGTAGGTGTGGCTAACCTGCTGGCAATGGCCTGTGTTGTCGGCCGTGACATGATGAACGGTGCAACGTTTGCGGAAAAACTGACAGATTATGAGATTATGCTTGCCTGTGTGGTACTTACCTATGTCAGCTATGCCATGGCAATCAACCATCTGCATGTATCCGATGGTGCCATGCTGGACTCTGTAAAAGCAAATCTGGACAAGGTAGTGGATACGGTAGACAAGGTAAAGATTGCAAGTAATTCCGTAGTGGACGGTGTTACGGTAGTACGTGAACTTTCGGATGAAAACATGACCAGTGCCAATGATGTCGTGGAAAGCATGGACCAGCTTACCTCTGATAACCGGATACTGCATGAAAAGACCAGTTCTTCCATGGAAATGACCCAGAAGATTAATATGCAGGTAGAACATGTGGCAGAACTGATTCAGGAAATGGTAACCGAGATGGAACAGTCGGTAGGACTTGCCAAGACAAGTTCTGTCCAGCTGGATGAGGTTATGACATCTACCAATGAGATGGCACAGCTGTCTGCTGAAGTAGAAAAGATTTTACGGGAATTTAAGAATGAATTTAACATGGTGAAGGAAGAAACGGGTACCATTAAGCAGATTACGAGCCAGACCAACCTGTTGGCACTGAATGCTTCGATTGAGGCAGCAAGAGCAGGTGAAGCCGGCCGTGGTTTTGCAGTAGTTGCAGATGAAATCCGTAACTTAAGTGAAGGAACACAGACATCGTCTACAAGTATTATGGACGCTCTGGCCAACCTGGAGGATACTTCCGGCAAGATGACAACAGCGATTTCCAGAACCCTGGAACTGATTGCCACTACACTGGAGCAGGTGGAAGAGGTCAACCACAGTGTGAATGGTATTGCCAGCGAGACTGTAAAACTTGGTGAAAATATCCAGATTGTTGATGGCGCGATGAAGGAAGTAGAAGTTTCCAACCACAACATGGTGGAAAACATGACCCAGGTTACAGAAGTTATGGATATGATGACCGACCGTATTTCGGATGCCAATGCCAATACAAAACTTATGCGCAGCAAGTATCAGGAAACTTCGGATAATGTATCCCAGATTGAGAACGTTGTTGGAAAACTGATTGAAGAACTGGGCAGCGGCGGTTTCATGGGCTTAAAAGATATCCGGGCAGGAATGCACCTGATACTGGAAGCACATGCTGAGGGTAAGAGCAGGGAGTTCCGTACCGTTGCAAAGGAAATAGGTGATAACTATATTATTACTGAAGCAATGAAGGGACTTAAGGTTTCCAAAGCGGTTACCTATGACGTAAAGATTGTGGTTGACAACAGTATGTATGGCTGGAATGACGTCAGACTGCATGCCCAGGCGGACGGTTGCTGCCGGATTCTGATTGAGGGCAATCCAGAGGTAATCAACCGCAGAAAGCATCCTCGTATGGTACTTCATAATACATATACCGGACGTATGGCAGAAATTGATAAGGCGTTTTATGGAAAACTGGATAATATCAGTGCCGGAGGCTTTGCATTTGCAACAGATGAAAGCGCAATCGCGGATAAGAAAGGCTGTCTGGTAAATCTTGCAGTAAATGATTTTCCTGTTGTGGAAAAAGGCCGTCTGGAAGGTACAATTATCCGTATTACCCAAAATGGTACGACATACCATGTCGGCTGCCGTATGAGTGAAGATAATAAGGAAATTCAGGAATACGTGGCAAGACATCATAAAGGTTAAAAGGTAACAGGGCTGCTGCAAAACAGTTGAGTGGGTTTGCAGCAGCCCTTTGGAGTGTGAGATTAACATGTTAAATTGTATGCAGACCGGCAAAGAACGTGTGGAAGAAAAACTGTCGGAAAAAAAAATCAGGAAAAGTCTGGGTGAAAAGGAGTTCATCCGGGAAATTACCATTTTATCCGAGACAGATTCCACAAATCGTTATCTGAAAGAGCAGGCAGTGCATGGAGCGGCTGCAGGAACTGTGGTGTTGGCAGAAGGCCAGAGTGCAGGAAGAGGACGTCATGGAAGAAATTTTTTTTCACCTGGGAAAAAAGGTATTTATATGAGTGTACTGCTGCGGCCGGAAATCGAACTGCAGAAGTCGGTGCGTATTACGTCCATGGCAGCTGTGGCTGTGGCACGGGCTGTGGAGCGGGTCAGCGGTATTCCTGCACAGATTAAATGGGTCAATGATATTTTTTTGCATGGAAAAAAAGTGTGCGGCATTCTAACCGAGGCCGGTATTAATTATGAAACAGGAATACTGGATTACGCTGTGCTTGGAATAGGTGTCAACGTGGGAAAAATGGAGTTTCCGGAAGAACTCGGAGCCATTGCAACTTCCGTTGGTAATGAATGCGGACAGAATGTTTCCAGAAATATATTAATTGCGGAAATTTTAAAGGAGCTGGCGTACTGGTATCCATCCTTGTGGGATGGAAGTTTTCTGAAAGAAAGCCGGAGGCGTTCTGTTTTACTTGGAAAAGAAATACTGGTGGTGGATACACTGGAAGATGGTGGCTCTTATACAGCCAGGGCTGTTGATCTGGATGATATGGGACACCTGCTGATAGAGCGGGACGGAAAGCGGCAGGAGCTGAATTCCGGGGAAGTGAGTATACGGCTGTAACTATTCAGCCCACTCTGAATCCGCATTCGTAAAACCTGCCAGCAAGCTGTCAGTCGTTGCGTTGAAGCTGTCCGTTTTACTCATTTGAATAGTTAGTTTGTTAAAAAAATCTGAAATTACTACTTGACAATACGTTAATAGTTTGCTACACTAAAGTGCAAATCCATAGATATTTTTTATCAGAAAATATCGTAACATAGTGATATTGCGAAGAAAAGGAAGAGTACATACTTTTTTGTGCCAGAGAAAAGACGGTTGGTGCAAGTCTTTCACAAAAAAAGATATGGAAGGTAGCCTTGGAGCGGCGGAAAGAAATGGGAAACCAGAGTAGAATCCGACGGAGTCATCCCACGTTACCGGGATTTTGAGTGCAGGGATGTTTTGCATATGGCAGGTGTCCTTGAATTTAGGTGGTACCACGGATTTGAACAATCGGAGTATTTTCGGTTTATTCGCCCTAAGCAGTAGTGAATTACTGTTTAGGGCTTTTTGTTATATAGTCATTTAAGACACTACAAATCAGAAAGAGAGATAATAAAACAAGGAGGATTTTTTATGAGAAGTGACGCAGTCAAAACAGGAGCACAGCAGGCTCCACACCGTTCCCTGTTCCATGCACTTGGTATTTCCAGGGAGGAGCAGAAGAAACCGTTGGTTGGTATTGTAAGTTCCTACAATGAAATTGTTCCGGGTCATATGAATCTGGATAAGATTGTGGAAGCAGTAAAAATGGGCGTAGCCATGGCGGGTGGTACTCCGATTGTATTCCCGGCGATTGCCGTTTGTGATGGTATTGCCATGGGACACATTGGTATGAAGTATTCCCTGGTAACCAGAGACCTGATTGCAGATTCCACGGAGTGTATGGCGATGGCACATCAGTTTGATGCTCTTGTTATGGTGCCAAACTGTGATAAGAATGTACCGGGCTTACTGATGGCAGCGGCAAGAGTGAATGTACCTACTATTTTTGTCAGCGGCGGTCCAATGCTTGCCGGTAAGGTAAATGGCAGCAAGACCAGTCTTTCCTCCATGTTTGAGGCAGTAGGTGCCCATAGTGCAGGTACCATGACAGACGCAGAATTAGAAGATTTCGAATGTAAGGCCTGTCCTACCTGTGGTTCCTGTTCCGGTATGTACACCACAAACTCCATGAACTGCTTAACCGAAGCTCTTGGTATGGGCTTACAGGGAAATGGTACCATTCCGGCCGTTTATTCTGACCGTATCATTCTGGCAAAGCATGCCGGCATGAAGGTTATGGAATTATATGAAAAGAATATCCGTCCAAGAGACATTATGACAGAGGCAGCATTTATGAATGCGCTGACTGTAGATATGGCACTGGGCTGCTCCACCAACAGTATGCTTCATCTTCCGGCGATTGCCCATGAGGTTGGCATTGACTTAAATCTTGACATTGCAAATGAAATCAGTGCAAAGACTCCAAACCTCTGCCACCTGGCACCAGCCGGACATACTTATATGGAAGAACTCAACGAGGCTGGCGGCGTTTACGCTGTTATGAATGAATTGAGCAAAAAGAATCTCTTAAATCTCGACCTGATGACCGTTACCGGCAAGACTGTGGGTGAGAACATTAAGAATGTATATAATACAAATCCGGAAGTTATCCGTCCAATTGAGAATCCATACAGCCAGACCGGTGGTATTGCGGTATTAAAGGGTAACCTGGCTCCGGACAGTGGTGTTGTAAAGCGTTCCGCAGTAGTTCCGGAAATGATGCAGCACGAAGGTCCGGCAAGAGTCTTCGATTGTGAAGAAGATGCCATTGCAGCCATCAAGGGCGGTAAGATTGTGGCTGGTGATGTTGTGGTTATCCGTTACGAGGGTCCAAAGGGTGGTCCTGGTATGAGAGAAATGTTAAATCCGACTTCTGCTATTGCAGGTATGGGACTTGGTTCTTCCGTAGCCCTGATTACGGACGGACGTTTCTCCGGTGCTTCCCGTGGTGCTTCCATCGGACACGTATCTCCGGAAGCAGCCGTAGGTGGTCCAATCGCTCTTGTAAAGGAAGGCGATATTATCAAGATTGACATTGATGCCAATACGCTGGATGTTTTAGTAAGTGATGAAGAAATGGAAGCAAGAAGAAAAGAGTGGAAGCCTCGTGAGCCAAAGGTAACCACCGGTTATCTGGCAAGATATGCGTCCATGGTTACCTCCGGAAACAGAGGAGCAGTACTTGAAATTAAGTAAAAAATAGTGTATACTGACGGAGTGTCTGTATCATATGCAGATACTCCGTGATACAGTAACCAGAACCGTGGGCAGGGAGAGAGTCTGTCTGGCAGGAGTTTTGGTTATGACAGGATAAAGAGAAAGGATTGACATTGTATGAAGTTAAATGGTTCCGAAATTTTAGTTGAATGTTTAAAAGAGCAGGGAGTAGATACCATCTTTGGTTATCCGGGCGGTGCTGTTTTAAACATTTATGACGCATTATATAAGCATCAGTCTGAAATCAGACACATTCTGACCTCCCATGAGCAGGGTGCAGCCCATGCTGCGGATGGTTACGCAAGAGCGACCGGCAAGGTTGGTGTCTGTCTTGCTACCAGTGGTCCTGGTGCAACCAATCTCGTAACAGGTATCGCAACTGCTTACATGGATTCCGTTCCTATGGTAGCGATTACTGGTAACGTTGGTGTTTCCCTGCTTGGTAAGGACTCTTTCCAGGAGGTTGACATTGCCGGTGTGACCATGCCGATTACAAAGCACAATTTCATCGTAAAGGATGTAACCAAGCTGGCAGAGACTATGCGTCGTGCGTTTTACATTGCAAAGAGCGGCAGACCTGGTCCTGTATTAGTGGATATTACAAAGAATGTAACAGCAACAGAAACCGAATACGAGCCAATCACTCCGGTACAGCCGGAACGTTCCACAGAAAATATCTGTGAGTGCTGGATGAAGGAAGCAGCAGATATTATCAATGCAGCAAAGAAGCCGATGATTTTTGTCGGCGGTGGTGCAGTTATTTCCGAAGCTACCGAAGAAGTAAAGGAATTAGTAACAAAATTAGATGCTCCAATCTGTGATTCCCTGATGGGTAAGGGTGCCATGGATGGTACGGATGAACATTATGTTGGTATGCTTGGTATGCACGGAACAAAGACCGCGAACTTTGCAGTAACAGAATGTGATGTTTTAGTTGCTATCGGTGCACGTTTCAGTGACCGTGTTGCCGGTAATGCAAAGAAGTTTGCTCCAAATGCCAAGGTAGTACATATTGATGTTGATCCTGCAGAAATCAACAAGAACATTGCTTCTTATACTGCGATTGTTGGTGACGTGAAGGAAGTTCTGAACCGTTTAAATCCAATGATTGAAAAGACAGAGCATAAGGAATGGATGGAACATATCGCTGAGTTAAAGGCAAAGTTCCCGATGAAGTATGATGACAGCAAGCTGACAGGTCCATACATCATGGAAACCCTGTACAAGGTAACAAACGGTGACGCTGTCGTAACAACAGAAGTAGGCCAGCATCAGATGTGGGCTGCCCAGTACTACAAGTATAAGAATCCAAGAACTTTCATCAGCTCCGGCGGTCTTGGAACCATGGGTTATGGTCTTGGTGCATGTATCGGTGCCAAGGTTGCCTGCCCGGATAAGACAGTGGTTAATATTGCAGGTGACGGCTGTTTCCGTATGAATATGAACGAAATTGCAACTGCAACCAGATATAACATTCCAATTGTGCAGTTAGTATTTAACAATCATGTACTTGGTATGGTACGTCAGTGGCAGAACCTGTTCTATGGACAGAGATACTCCTATACTACCTTAAATGACTGTGTGGATTTTGTAAAGTTAGCTGAGGCTATGGGTGCCAAAGCTTACAGAGTAACCAAGAAGGAAGAAGTGGAATCTGTTCTTAAAGAAGCAATTTCCTTAAATATTCCTGTGGTTGTTGAATTCCAGATTGAAAGCGATGACAAGGTTTGGCCAATGATTGCTCCAGGCGGCGGCAATGAAGAAGTATTCTCTGAAGAGGATTTGAAGGAGAAGAAGTAAAAAGAACATAGTGCCCTGAAACGGGTATTACAAAAGAGGCAGGGGAAGGTTCCCATGCCTCTTTTGCAATTAATGAAAAAACTTTCGAAAAAAGTCTGTTAAACCCTTGACAAATGGTTTCAGAAGTACTACAATAAGAGAAATTCAACGGTTTAATAAGGTAAAGCGTTATTGAGTCGTAGAATTATTGTGAAGAAAGAGAAAGAGAGTGCCTGTATCAGGCAAATACAAGGTGAATAACAGAAAAGTTCACCAGGAGAGAAAGAGAGGAAACGATGATGGGTAGAGTGTACAATTTTTCTGCAGGTCCTGCAGTACTTCCAGAGGAAGTGTTAAAAGAAGCAGCAGCTGAAATGCTGGATTATAAGGGAACAGGCATGTCCGTAATGGAGATGAGCCACCGTTCCAAGGCTTACGAAGAAATCATCCAGACCGCAGAGCAGGATTTAAGAGATCTGATGAATATTCCGGACAATTACAAGGTTCTGTTCTTACAGGGCGGTGCTTCCCAGCAGTTTGCCATGATTCCGATGAATCTGATGAAGAACAAGGTAGCTGACTACATCATCACAGGTCAGTGGGCAAAGAAGGCATATCAGGAAGCTCAGATTTATGGTAAGGCAAATGCCATTGCATCTTCCGCAGACGAAACCTTCTCCTACATACCGGACTGCTCCGACCTTCCAATCAGCGAGGACGCAGACTATGTTTATATTTGTGAAAACAATACCATTTATGGTACAAAGTTTAAAGAACTTCCAAACACCAAAGGTAAGACACTGGTATCTGACGTATCTTCCTGTTTCTTATCTGAGCCTGTAGATGTAACCAAGTACGGTGTCATTTACGGTGGTGTTCAGAAGAACATCGGACCTGCCGGTGTCGTAATCGTAATCATCAGAGAAGACCTGATTACCGAGGACACACTTCCAGGCACACCAACTATGTTAAAGTATAAGATTCATGCAGATAACGCTTCTCTTTATAACACACCACCTGCGTATGGTATTTATATCTGCGGCAAGGTATTCAAGTGGTTAAAGAAGCTTGGTGGTCTTGAGACTGTTAAGAAGATGAACGAAGAGAAGGCAAAGATTCTCTACGATTTCCTTGATGAAAGCAAGATGTTCAAGGGTACTGTTCGTAAAGAAGACCGTTCCTTAATGAACGTTCCTTTCGTAACAGGTGACGCTGACTTAGACGCTAAGTTCGTTAAGGAAGCAAAGGCTGCCGGTTTTGAAAACTTAAAGGGACATCGTTCCGTTGGCGGTATGAGAGCAAGTATTTACAACGCTATGCCAAAGGAAGGTGTAGAGAAGTTAGTAGAATTCATGAAGAAGTTTGAAGCTGAAAATACAAAGTAAGAGACAGGAAGGAGAACCATTATGTTTAAAGTTCATTGTCTGAATAAAATATCCAAAGTGGGAACTTCCTGCTTAAGTGATAATTATATTACAACAGATACTATCGAAGCAGCAGATGCGATTTTAGTCCGCAGTGCAGCAATGCATGATATGGAATTTTCCAAGAATTTGAAGGCAATCGCAAGAGCTGGCGCCGGTGTCAACAACATCCCTCTGGATAAGTGTGCACAGGAAGGTATCGTAGTATTCAATACTCCGGGTGCTAATGCAAACGGTGTTAAGGAATTAGTAATTGCCGGTCTGTTACTGGCTGCCAGAGATGTCATTGGCGGTATGGACTGGGTAAAGGAAAATAAGGATCTTCCGGATCTGGCAAAGCAGGTAGAAAAGGCAAAGGGTGCTTATGCAGGCTTTGAAATCAAGGGCAAGAAGCTCGGTGTTATTGGTCTTGGTGCTATCGGTGTTGAGGTTGCCAACGCAGCAGCAGCTCTTGGTATGGAAGTATATGGTTATGACCCATACATTTCCGTTGCCAATGCATGGAAGTTATCCCAGTATGTAAAGAATGTTAAGTCTCTCGGTGAGATTTATTCCGAGTGTGATTATATTACCGTTCATGTTCCGTTGATGGATTCCACCAAGGGCATGATTAACAAGGACACCATCACAATGATGAAGAACGGCGTAGTAGTGCTGAACTTCGCAAGAGATGCCCTGATTAATGACGTTGATATGGCTGCTGCATTAGAGGCAGGCAAGGTTGCAAAGTATGTGACTGACTTCCCTAACACAGCATCTGCCAACATGAAGGGAGCTATCTGCATCCCTCACCTTGGAGCTTCCACCGAAGAGTCTGAGGACAACTGTGCAGTTATGGCAGTAAAGCAGGTAATGGATTATTTAGAAAACGGCAATATTACCAATTCCGTAAACTATCCGGCAGTAGATGCAGGTATCTGCACCACACCGGCAAGAGTTGGTATTTTCCATGATAATGTACCAAACATGTTAGCACAGTTCACCTCTGTATTCTCTGCTGAGGGAATCAATATTGACAACATGGTGAACAAGAGTAAGGGAGAATCTTCCTATACCGTGCTTGACGTGGATGCTGCCAATGAAGCGATTGCAGCAAAGTTAGAAGCGATTGCGGGCGTTAGAAAGGTTCGCATCATAAAGGGTTAAAGTTCAGCCTTAGCGAATGGCGTTGGTAGAACTTTATAAAATATGCTGACTACATACTTTTTATAGACTCTCTTTCTAATGCGGGGGCGGGCGTAGATTTTATCTGCGCCCGCTTTCGGCGTGGTGGGGATTGTGAAAAGATATGGAGCGGTATAGGTTGAAATTTTGAGAGTCCTATAGAAAGGAAATAGTTCCGGAACCCGCCTGCGCTAACGGTTCCTTGAACTATTTCCTTTCTATAGGACTCTGCGTAATTTAGTGGAAGTGCTCCATATCTTTTAGCCAAGACAGAACTGTGCCGAAAGCAGGGCGAAGAGAAAATGTATGCCCACCTGGAGAGGGGACGAGGGACGAAGGTAGTCTAAAATATGTATTTTTTTATTAAGGAAGATATGATATAATTTAGAACGTGTTTGAAAATTACTTTATAGGACAACATAACGTTGTGACAGTATAGTGGATACCGGTATTGATACAGTAAAAATGGAGAAGGACATGGACAAAACAGAGTTATTATTTTACACCGCCTACGAAGAATTCTATACCATGGCAGAAACCTCAAACGCTTTTCAAAATTTTTGTCGTGAGGCGTTCGGTGAAGATTTTTCCCAGGATGGTTTCAGCAACCTGACCCAGATTGACCGGATTCTTCCCTACATACCAAAGAAGGAACAGGCACATATTCTGGATATTGGATGTGGCAATGGAAAAATGCTGGGTTACTTGCAGGAGAAAACAGGAGCATGGATTCATGGGTTCGATTATTCCGGACAGGCAATCCAGACGGCACAGAAGTTATATCCGGTGAAGGCAGAGTTCAGAGAAGGCATCATTGGAGAAGTGGAGTATGAATGGGAATCGTTTGATGTGATTATTTCCATGGATACGATGTATTTTGCAAAGGATATGGCGGCATTTGTGGCGCAGGTGAAGCGCTGGTTAAAACCGGATGGTGTCTTTTTTGTAGGCTATCAGGAAGGGGATGTTATGCCAAAGACAGAGGGTGTACATACAACTGTACTGGCAAAAGCGCTGAGACAGAATGGCATGGTGTATGAAGCAGAGGATATTACGGAAGAGACGTATGAACTTCTGAAAAAGAAACGGGCGGCTGCGGAAAAATATCAGGCAGAGTTTGAAGCAGAAGGAAATAAAAGCTGGTTTGAGATGCTGCTGGGGCAGACGGAATGTGTGAAGGAAGAGTATGCGCAGTTTAAAGAGAAGATGGCAAGGTATCTTTATGTGATCCGCAAGTAAAAGAAACATCAAGTGCTTCCGTCGGGGAGGAACAGTGACAGGATAAAGACAAAGCATAGGGGAAGAGAATGGAAAATTATCAGAATTTCTTACATAGAATTAATTCTTTTGAAACGATGGAGATGAACTTAGGAACAGAAAAATTTGTTGGAAATCCATCTTTGGTAAAGAAAGTAAATACCAATAATGAATTTCGTCCTTTTTATGGTGATACGGTAGTGTTTCATTTGCACGAAACGGTAAAACGTAAATTAGCAGAATGGCTGGATGTGTTTTATACGGAGGCATCAGAGTGTTTTTGTGAAAGACTGGGTTCGGATACATTTCATATGACGCTGCATGATCTGAGTAATTCGGAACAGCTGTCAGATATTTCTGACGAACGGGAGCAAAATAAAGACAGGGTTTTGGAAAAATTAAAGGAGCTCCCGAACTTTGGAACGATTAAAATGCGCAGCAGCTATATCTTTAATATGGTGAATACGAGCCTGGTTCTTGGATTGTATCCGGTGGATGAGGCGGAATATGAAAAGCTGATGGGGCTTTATTCTGTTTTTGATGACATAAAACAACTGAATTATCCACTGACGCCACATATTACACTGGCGTATTATAACGTGAATGGTTTTTCGGCAGAAGCAGTCAAAAAGCTGGAGAAGCTGGTCTATAAGTTAAATTCCAGTGAAACAGAAGTGGGCTTAGAAGTGGAACTGCACAGGGCACTATTATGTTATCAGTGGTTCAATAGTATGAATGAATATGTGGATATAGGGTAGGAAAATCATGAAAAGAGTTATCGTAATCGGCTGTCCGGGAAGCGGCAAAAGTACCTTTTCCAGAAAACTGCACCATAGTACAGGTCTGCCTCTGTACCATCTGGATATGTTATACTGGAATGCCGACAGAACCACAGTACCACGGGAAATCTTCCGGGAGCGGCTGCAGGAGACCATTGAAAAAGAAGAATGGATTCTTGACGGAAACTATGGTTCTACCATGGAACTGCGGATGGAAGCCTGTGATACCATTATTTTTCTGGACTATCCCATGGACGTGTGTCTGGCAGGAATTAAAGAACGAAGAGGAAAAGAACGGACAGACATGCCCTGGGTGGAGGCAGAAGACGAAGAAGATGAGGAATTTATAGGGTTTGTCAAAAACTATAATACAGTGAGCAGACCGGTGGTGCTGGAACTACTTAAAAAATATGCGGGGAAAAAGATACTGATATTTAAAGCAAGGGCAGAGGCTGATGTGTTTTTGGAGAGGTGGTAAAAAACAATGGACAAACAGCAATTTTCGGATATTTTGTATTTTTCAGACTGGGAGAGTGTAGAACAGGTCAACAAGGGATATTCTTCTGACCAGAAGTATAAAGTGATGACAAAGAAAGGAGAAGAACTGCTGCTTCGGATTGCAGATGGATCCGTACATAAGCAGAAGCTGAAAGAATATGAAATCATCTGTAAATATGCAAGGCTCGGGTTTGAAATGTCCCGGCCACTGGAATGTGGGCTTTGTGACAATGGAACCTATAGTTACATGTTGCTGACCTGGGTGCAGGGCGAAGATCTGGAAACTGCCATGGCACAGCTTTCCAGGGAGGAGCAGTACCAGTTAGGGCGCAGTGCAGGAAGGATTCTGCGGCAGATTCACGGCATTCCTGTGGCATCAGGGGATGTCCCGGTCCAGACAAAGAAGGAAAAGAAACTGCTGCAACTGGAAAGGTACGAACAGTCCAGTGTAAGAATTGCAGGGGATGAAACAGCGGTGCAGTATGTAAAGGATAACATCGATAAACTCTGGCTGGAACCTCCGGTATATCTTCACGGAGATTTTCATCCGGGAAATCTGATTCTGACACCACAGAAAACGCTGGGTGTTATTGATTTTAACCGTTGGGAAGTGGGTGACCCGTATGAGGAATTTTATAAACTGGAAAGCTTTGGCGTAGAGGTCAGTGTGCCATATTGTATCGGGCAGATTGACGCATATTTTCAGGATAAGGTTCCAATGCAGTTCTGGGAAACGCTGGCGGTGTATGTAGCCCATGCGTCCCTGTTTTCCATCAAATGGGCAGAAAAGTTTGGACAGGAAGATGTGGACGGAATGGTGAAACGGTGCAGGGCAGCCATGGAGCATTATGATGGGTTCCGGAGAGTAGTGCCGACCTGGTATGAGGAAAAGGAGTAACGAAGGATATGCGTGAACAGGTAATAGTTACCCCACTTGAAGGGGTGTCCTGGAAGGCAGGAGAAATTCGCCTTGGTATCCCGGAGTATGAATTGTGCAATATGCATGTAAATCATGAAAAACATGGAAATTCCTATTATTACGACAGCAGGAATCTACGGGTGGATATTGATGAAAAGCATCAGGTGGAATTTATAGAGCTGAGCAGAGATTCTGATGGTATGCTGCAGACTGTGCTTTGCAATGTGCCTGTTTTTGAGAATGAAGTGGATGAGGTACTGCGGCAGCTGGAAAAGTATGGACTGGTAGAAGAACGGGAAAACGGACATCTGTATGTACTGACGGAGTTGGATGCTGCTCTTTGGAGAGAACGTACCGAAGCCGATGTAGACGAATTTATAGAGGATATGAGGGCAGATGGTATTGCAGTAGAGAATAACCCGGATGTGGAAGCAGAGTGGAAGCTGGCGAAGTATTTTCAGACGGTGTCTATTGGGAGGAAAGGATATTTTACGGAATGAAAATCGCAACATATAATGTATGGAACGATGAAAAAACAGTGAAGCTTCGTTCTGCCAGTTGATTATGTAAAGTAGAAAGAGGAAAACTATGTATATTAAAGCAAAGGAAATTTCCTTGAAAAATGGACAGCACCTGATTCTTCGCAGTCCGGATATGTTTGACGCTGAACAGTTGCTGGAGCACATGCGCATAACTTCCACGGAAACGGATTTTATGTCCCGCTATCCGGAGGAAATCCTCGTTCCTGTGGAGAATCAGGCACGCTTTCTGCAAATGGTGGAAACTGATCCGGATAATTTTATGCTGGCAGCATTTATTGATGGACGGCTGGTTGGAAATGCGGGTGTGACAAGGGTACGGGATAATATCAAGTACCGTCACCGGGCGAATTTCGGAATTTCTTTGCAGAAGGAAGTCTGTGGCCTGGGACTGGGGACGTTACTGCTACGGGAGGTTATGGAAGCAGTACGATGTACCAGCTTTGAACAGATGGAACTGACGGTGTTTGCAGATAATATGCGGGCCATTCATTTATACGAGAAGGCTGGATTTGAAAAAGTGGGAGTTATGCCCCGGGCATACCGGTTGAAGGATGGCAGTTATCATGATGAGGTACAGATGGTGTACCGGATAAAAGAAGGAGGACTCTAATGGACAGCAATACGAACCGCTGGCGTTCGGTTATTTCCCAGAAGCACGTGGCCCAGGTAGCAGGTCTTGGAACGATAGGCAGACATTCCCTCTTGATTACGCTGTCATAAATGCCGGGATGTTTGTCCGTATAATTTCGGAACATACAACAAAATACTATAAAAAGAAATCAGCCGTTGATGAAACAGATAGTGCAAATTCGTGCGATTCGCCGGAGACTTCTAAGGAAGCAATGAATTAATCAGTGATTCCCAAATGGACATGAAAAAAGGAGGAAACAGAATTATGTTAGAGGTTGGAACAAAAGCACCGGCATTTTCCCTGCCGGACCAGAATGGAACCATTCATACCTTGGAGGAATACAAAGGTAAAAAGGTGGTGTTATATTTTTATCCAAAGGACAACACTTCCGGCTGTTCCAGGCAGGCCTGCGGTTTTGCAGAACTGTATCCACAGTTTATGGAAAAAGGTGCGGTTGTCATTGGAATCAGCAAAGACAGTGTGGCATCCCACAAAAAATTTGAAGAAAAGTTCGGTCTGCCGTTTACCTTGTTGTCTGACCCGGAGCTTGTGGCAATTCAGGCCTATGATGTCTGGAAGGAAAAGACGATGTGCGGAAAAACTTCCATGGGTGTAGTGAGGACAACCTATCTGATTGATGAAGAGGGAGTGATCAGCAAGGCATTTGGTAACGTGAAAGCGGCGGAAAATCCGGGAAAGATGCTGACGGAGATATAAAGCGAACGATTAGATATCGCGTGTAAAAGGGATTGCTTTAAAGTAATATCAAAATGGTCTAATTACAGTAGACTATTTTAAAAAAATATAGAGATAGTCTAATGATAATAGACTATCTCTATAAAAATCAAAAATAAGTACGATATAAACAGACTATCTTGACAAGAGTAGAATTTGGTTTTATGATAAAAAAGAGGTGATTTTTATGGTGAAAAGAGAACAATACTTAAAGAAAATCAGAGGTTTTTATCATAAGGACCTGATTAAAGTTATTACAGGAATCAGAAGATGTGGGAAATCTGTTCTGCTTGCTCAGATAATGGAGGAACTACGAGGGGAAGGAATAAAAAGATCGCAGATACTCTATGTCAATTTTGAAGATTATGATTACTCTTTTCTTCGGACCGGAACGGATTTATACGAATATATAAAAGAAAGACTGGTCTCCGAGGAAAAGTATTATCTTTTTTTTGATGAGATTCAGGTGATTCCGGAGTTTGAAAGGGTCATTAATTCTTTAAAAATGAAATATAATACAAGTATTTTTATTACTGGTTCGAACGGAAAATTACTTTCAGGAGAATTAGCGACATTTTTGTCGGGAAGATATGTACAGTTTTCGGTATATCCCTTTTCTTTTAAAGAAGTATGTGAATTAAAAGAAATCAAGGTCAGTGAAGCCGGTGATGAGTTGTTGCTGGACTATATGCAGTGGGGTGGACTGCCGCAGAGGTTTCTTATGGAGAATGAGGAGCAGACGAAAACCTTTTTGAGAGATGTATATGATTCCATTGTATTAAAGGATATTGTGCAGCGGGCAGGAATCAAAGATATTGAACTTTTTGGCAGAGTTATAGAATATCTGGTATGTAATCCGTCACAGACATTTTCACCTAAATCCATGTCAGACTATTTTTTGAGTATAGACCGAAAGGTTTCCAAAGAGACTATTTATAATTATGTGGAAAATATTACAGCGTCCTTTATTATGACGAAAGCCTGCAGATATGATATCCGGGGCAGGCATATTTTGACCAGAATGGATAAATATTATCTGACGGATATGGGTCTGGGAAGAATACGAAATTCAGGATTTAAATTGGAAATGGGAGCGCTGTTGGAAAATGTGGTATATATTGAATTGTTGATTCGTGGATATGAGGTTTATGTTGGTAAGACGAGAACAGGCGAGGTAGATTTTGTTGCAATAAAAGATAATCAAAAGGAATATTATCAGGTGGCATATTATCTTTATGATGAAAAGGTAATACAGAGGGAATTCGGAGCTTTTGCTGAAGTGCCGGATAATTATCCGAAATTTGTATTGTCATTTGACAAAATGGATTTTTCGCGGGATGGGATTATTCATAAAAATGTGTTGAAATTTTTAACAGAAGAACAGGGGTAGAGTTTATATTTATCTCAGTTTGAGTTTCCGGACATCAAAGCTTTGTGATTATGTAACGGAACGTATCCTCCCGGAAGAAAGCTGCATAATTACCAGCGATTATGTGTTTGATTTCATGCTGGATTTGCGCAGCTTGAATGAAGGAATTGACCGGAAACGGGAGGAACTGTTTGAGGAATACCGGAATCTGACAGATCCAAGGCAGCTACGGTTTCAGTTACATTCCCTGGACGATTATGAGCAGTTGAAAAAGGTGACGGCAGCCCGGATTATACAGTTTCTGATGATACATGGGAAGGGAACGGTAAAGGAAATGAAAGGAAAGCTTAGTGATGTTCCAACGCCAAGCCTGTATCGTCATGTAAAAATTCTGGCAGATAATTCAGTGATTATTGTTGCAGAAGAAAATAGGATAAGGGGAACGATTGAAAGCGTTTATCAACTAAATGAGAAGCCCTTGTCAATTGAAGATGATAACGGATTAGCGATTCAGACATCTATAATGAGTATATGTACTTCCTTTGCGAAGTATTTTGCCAGTGGTAATGCAAATCCTCGAAAAGATTTGTATATGATGACAGGAGTTACTCTGATGTTGACAGACGAAGAGTTTAAAAAGTTTTTTACGGAAGCTTATGAAGTTGCGATGAAATATATGTCTAAGGAGCCGGACGAAGGAAGACGTGCGAGACAAATTAGTATAATATCATCGCCATGTGAGTAGATAAAGAGAGTTTGTTCTGGGATTCTGGTAAAGGGGTGAAGTGTGATGTTAAATACAGAATGGGTGAAGTGCCCGATATGTGGGAATAAGACGAGGAATAAGATAAGAAAGGATACCTTGTTGAAAAATTATCCTCTATTTTGTCCGAAATGTAAAAATGAAACATTGATTGAAATACAGGATATGAAAGTAAATATTATTGAAGAGCCAGACGCAAAGATGCAGAGCCAATGATTCGTAGGTGGATGGCGTGAGACAGTAAAGTTCAACAAAAGTTGAATTTAAGTTGAGATATGATTGAGATTCTATTAGTATACTATGGCATGTATTTGTTTGGGATATGTGTCATAGTTTTTGTTATGTTACAGGAAAGAGGGAATAGTTACATGAGAAAAAAGAAAATGGAACTTCAGAATCAGGAAAAACATCTGCCAGAGAATGCGTACATATCCAATATTGAGAAGTTTAGTCTGGAATTACAGGAGATTGCTGAGCAGACGAAAAACAAAGCAGAGGAGTTCTATCCGCAAATGACGGAGATGGAAGATTTTTCAGAAGTGGAACAACAGGTGGAATCCTTAAAACGTGCTGCCGCCAATATGTCCAGGGCAATGGCGCAGACCTACGCTGTCAGTGATGAACTCAGTGCCCGCAGCAAGGATATTACCAATCAAAGAAAGAAACGCAGGTTTTTGCCGAATGCACCTGCGAATACAACGATTGATGTAAAGGAAAGCGAATCGGGTCATTTTGCCCAGGGACTGAATACATATAAACTGCTTCTGGTCTGTTTTATCGGAAGCTTTGCCGGTGTTGTCATTGAACTGCTCTGGTGTCTGCTGCGGAATGGATATCTGGAAAGCAGGTCCGGACTGGTATATGGACCGTTTAATCTGCTGTATGGAGCAGGAGCGGTGGCACTGAGCGGCTGTCTGTATAAATTCCGGAATAAGGGTGCCTGGATTTCCTTTTTAGGCGGTATGCTGGTGGGCAGCGTTGTGGAATACCTTTGTTCCTGGGGACAGGAGATGTTATTTGGTTCCCGCTCCTGGGATTACAGCGGAGTACCATTTAACTTAAATGGGCGTATCTGCCTGTTATATTCTTTTTTCTGGGGATTCCTTGGGGTCTGGTGGATTAAAGATATGTATCCCCGTATGGCAAAGTGGATTCTGAGAATTCCGAATGCCTGGGGCAAGGCGATTACCTGGTGTTTTACCGTATTTTTCATTTTTAACAGTCTGGTGTCACTGGCAGCCGTAGGGCGGTGGTCGGAACGGCTGGAAGGGCTGGAACCATCCAACGCAGTGGAAGAATTTCTGGATGAGCGGTTCCATAATGAGAGGATGGAACGGATTTACGCAAATATGGAGTTTGGGAAATAGAATAAGAAACAGTGAAAAAGGCTGTCGCAGAATGGTTTTCCTGCGACAGCCTTTTGTGCATTTTGCGCCGGAAAAAGTGTCACTTACGGTTTCGGAGCTTGCCACTGGGAGAAATCCCTGTTACACTAAGAAAAACAAAAGAAAGGAAAGCGTGTGGCGCACAGAGGGAGTATGAAATATACGGTGAATCAGGTGGAACGGGGTGAGGATGAGCTGATATTAAATTATGTCAGCCTGTCAGAAGAAGTAATGCGGGTACTTGCTTTTATGAGGGAAGATGAAAAAAAGATTCTGGGTTGGAAAGACAGTGTTCAGGTGGTGCTGAATCCGGAGGAGATTTTCTATGTGGAGAGTGTGGACGGAAGAACGTATGCCTATACAGAAGAGGAAGTTTACAAAATCAATTACAGTCTGGCAAAAGCAGAGGCGCTGTTATGTGGTATCAACTTTTACCGGTGCAGCAAATCCATGATAATAAACATTGACTGTATTGCCGGTCTGAAAAGTCTTTCTTCCAACCGGATCGATGCAACCATGAGGAATGGGGAGCACCTTCTGATTTCCAGAACGTATGCATCCGGGTTCCGGAGAAGACTGAAGGGAGAGTGAAACAGGTGGATTTAAAGAAAAAAAAGGACAGACTGCTTATTTTCTTTGCAAAAGAGGCCGGAATTGAGCTGAAGGCAGCACTTTACTTTTTATGCTTTTTATTTTTTTATTTCCTGTACCGTATTTTTCAGGGAGTATGGGAAGCAAGCATTATTCACATGGTGGAAATGATTTTTTCGACCTATGCCATGGGGTATCTGCAGGTATATGTATTCTCCAATTTTGATGAAGGGGATACATTTACCAGAAAGACTTTTTTCTATTCTGCGTTTTGTTCCGGGCTGTATACGGTTGTGGCATATCTGGGAAAGTGGTTTGATGAGTCAATGGGGACATTGGGATTGTTTTATATCTATGTTTTACTGGCGTATATTTGTGCTTACTGGATGTACAAAATAAAACGGCTGGGGGATACGAAAGCATTAAATGAAGATTTAAAAGCTTTTCAGGAAAGGAGCAGAGAGCATGGGGAATGTGATTGAAATTAAAGGCTTGACGAAACAGTATGGGAAACACCGGGGAGTGAAGGAGGTCAGTTTTGCCGTAGGGCAGGGAGATATGTTTGCTTTTCTTGGCCCGAACGGAGCAGGAAAATCCACCACCATCCGGTGTATGCTGGGACTGATCCGGTATCAGGAAGGAAGTATTTCTTTACTGGATAACCGTTATCCGGGACAGAGGGAAACACTGCGGCATATTGGTTACATGCCATCAGAGACCATGTTTTATTCCGGAATGAAGGTAAAGGATGTAATACGTTTTGCGGCAGAGGCAAGAGGAGTAAACTGTGACAGGGAAGCTGCCAGATTATGTGAGGCACTGGAAGTTCCGCTGCAGAAAAAAATCGAAGAATTGTCTCTGGGCAACCGGAAAAAGGTCAGCATTGTCTGCGCCATGCAGCATGAGCCGGAGCTTTTGATTCTGGATGAGCCAACCTCCGGACTGGACCCTCTTATGCAGGATGTGTTTTTTGGGCTTTTACAGGAGGCAAACAAGAAAGGAACCACCTGTTTTCTTTCTTCCCATGTGTTGTCGGAAGTAAAAAAATACTGCCGGAATGCAGCTTTTATTAAGGAGGGAAACATTGTAACGGTGGACTCCATTGACAATCTGACCAGGAGCAACCTGCGTCAGGTGAGGATTGTCAGAAATGGAAGGGAAGAACGGTTTTCCTATGAGGGAAATGTGCAGGAACTGCTGGGAAAGCTTCAGAAAATGGCAGTGGAGGATGTGTTGATTGAGGAGCCGTCCCTGGAGGAGATTTTTATGCATTATTATGAGGAGGTGCAGCGAAGTGGTGATATGGAAGCATGAGTGGAAACAGAACAGTAAAGTCTGGCTGATTTTTTGTCTGGCAGTAGGAATCTGCTGCTGCGGCTGCGTGCTTATGTTTGACAGCGTGGCGGAGAGCATGGAGCAGATGGCAGAAAGCTTTGCCGGAATGGGCAGTTTTGCCACGGCTTTTGGCATGGACAAAATCAGCATTGCGAAGCTGGAAGGATTTTATGCAGCAGAAATCAGTCTGATTTTTTCTCTGGGCGGTGCCATGTTTGCGGCAATGACCGGAGCAGCGCTGCTGTCCAAGGAGGAAGAGGGACATACCGCAGAATTTTTACATACCCTTCCATTAGGGAGGAACAGGATTGTCATATCAAAATATGTGGCACTGGTGACGCTGATACTGGCGTTCAACGTAATTGGAATACTGTTTGAAATGACGGGAATTGGAATCATTGGTGGAGAATTTGCCTGGAAAGAATATGTGTTGTATCATGTGTTATCCCTACTGATGCAGTTGGAGCTTGGCAGTGTGTGTTTCCTGGTTTCAGCCTGTACAAAGAAAAAGCAGATTGGTATGGCGTTGGGACTTTCGATTCTGTTGTACCTGCTGGATGTGATGTGCCGGATTGTACCGGACCTGGAAGGAGCGAAATATATGACACCGTTTTATTACTGCAATGCGGCAGATTTGTTCAGCAAAAGCGGTATGGAGGCTGGCTGTATTGTTATCGGTCTGGTTGTGACGGCAGTTTCGGCCGTGGCAGCAGGTGTTGTGTATGGAAAACGGGATATTGCAGGTTAATGTTCACAGAGCACTCAGATACTTGCTGTCGGAGTGCGAAAGAACAGATTTCTGTGTGGGCAGGCTCGTTACTGTTCACACTATTTTACGGTTCTGGTAGTTTTTGGAGAGAAAATATCCATGTCCGCCTAGCTCTTCCTACAACAGTTCGTTCTTGTCGAACATGCCGATAAAAGTGATTGCCACGCACCAGGAAATGTACGGCTAT
>JAGBBW010000112.1 GCA_017938285.1 Lachnospiraceae bacterium | reverse complement strand
GGACTAAATACGCAGAATATTTCTTTCAGAGTGCAATTCAAAAAACGTAGGCGTAGCGGGCTACGCTGAGGATTTTTGAATTTGTACTATGGAAGAAATAGGCAAGTATTTGGTCTGGTTAATTAAAAACCGATGTACTAGGTCCTCCTAATACCGCAGGAATTTCAAATATCTTTTGTAATACATTCAGGAAAACAACTGATTATGTAACTGCATTTGATATTCCATTTCATCTTCTGCTTCCGCATTAATTGCTGTATTCTTAATTTTAAAAATACCCCCGGTAAATGATGCCTCCTCGTTTTCCCTTACAATTCTCTGAATCTTTTCTGTTCCAATGGCACTGCAAATTGAATCTGACCAGTAATTCAACCAATGTACAGTTCTTGGTAAGTCTTTCTCCATAAAACGACCATATTTTTCAGACAGCACACTATTGGAAACACATCCCCAAAACGGTTTATAATAGTATACAAGTTTTTTGAATATCTGTTCTATCATATCCGCATTTTCTCTGTCATAAAGACATAGTGATAATGGCAACTTCATATCAAACACATTACAAAACTTATCATTTTTATTTCCCACAAGCATTAAAAAGCCAGAGGCATCTATTTCATTTGTCGAAGAAAAAAAAGAAAGACAATATCCTAAATCCTCAAATATAATTTCATCTTCTCTATTAACGCTTTCTTTTAATGTTCTTCTAAAATTTTCATAGTTCCAGTCAAACTCCTTAATATCCTTTTCTAATTCAACTGTTAGGTAATTCGGTCTCAAAATCCAAGGATACTCCTGAAATATATCCAAAGTTCTAAAAGCCTCTTTTGCAATTTCCTCAAAGTTTTTTTCTTTACTTTCTGCTTTTTTCCACAAAAGTATTGAATGTTTTTGTAACATTTGTCCCTCCTCTTCTGCGAAATACCACTGTATTTCTGCTCCTTTTCATGCCGTTTCATCATCTAAAATTTTTTTCAATCCATTATCATTTGCAATGAATACTTTTGCCCATGTTATATCATTCGCATTAAAATCAACATCATTCTCATATAAAAATTCATCATCATACTCATAATTAACATAAACATATACTGCTTTTCTTGTTGTCTTTTTTAATAACAAGTTTTTTTCGAGTTTTACAGCTGCTGGGTAATAAGCCAAATCATAGACCGTAATCTTTTTACCACAGTTATTACACTCTGCAAAAACGCTTGGATGTTCATCCTGATACACTATAAATTTATCACAAGTACATGTACATTTCAATTTATATACAAATGAATTTTCTTCTTCATAATGTTTACACAAATAAGAGAAAAAAGCATCGTTATTATCCTTGTAACAATATTGTACTACGTGACCAGGTGCATTTTGTTTCATCATTTGACTTCACCTTCTTTATCCTTCCATGTATTCCTTTACAATTAAAGCCAATAGAATAGGCAAATTTTCCAAATTCTAAAAGAATATTAATTTTCTAATTAAAAAATTACTTTTATCATTCAGCAGCTTTAATGGTTCTTACAAAAGCAGTTATTGCAAAGCAGTTTTCCAACTCTTCTTCTTCACAACTCCAATATTTTATTGTTTCTGAATGAATACAAAAATCCTGTTCCAGCAATTGTTTAATTGTATTCCAATACATAATTTCATTCGGATTCATAATTACATAATCATTATATGCTTCCAGCATAATACGCATTAAAGCAACTTTTTCATTTGAATTTCTATCTTCTTTTTGGTAATATTCAATATAATCCTGCAATCGTTCAACATTTGCCACCTCGTATTCCCAATCCTGAGTATACTTATCTGTTCCTATTAGCTTCAACTCGTTTGTCAATCTGTTAATTGTTTCTTTTGATGGATATCGTAATTCTTTTCCCATTAAACAAATACCCCTTCTAATTATCAGGATAAAAACAACTATATGGATATGCTGTCCTCTGCATCTATAAAAGATACTACTTCGTCATAAGCATTATAGCAGTATTCGTCCCTTAACCATGCTATTCACCCAATTTATACAAATCCGTTCTTATTCTTTTTATAAATCCTTTAACAATTTCTTATACCCTTCGCTTCTTTTCCTCATAATACTATTTTATACGGTTTAAAAAAATCTGTCCAGTTTATTGTAGCACAAGATTTACAACATTTTTCGTTGTAAAAAATGTAATAAAACACAAAAGTTCCATGTAAAAAGTGTAATGATTCCACCAAAGTTCGTTGTATTTTTTGTAATATACAATGGGCACTTTCCTATAAAATAGAAAAAAGCCTGGAAAACAACCGGACAGCGTCACCTTCTGTCTCCTGTTGTCTTCCGGACTTTTTTCCACAATATTCTTTTATTTCCTAATATTCTTTCCTCTTCATAATCCCCACGGACACCGCCATGGAAATTCCCACCAGCATAAACCACGCTGCGCTTATAATTCCAAGCATTGTCCCTGTTCCCATAGTTGCAAACACCGGAACTGCGTCCATGATAACTTCCAGCAGCCCTCCGTCCTCCTGCTGCAGTAAAAAGCTTCCTGTCGCTGCGATTACCACCGTCAGAGCCAGCACTACTATTTTTCCATTTTCTGCACCATATTTCAGATTCAGTGGAATAATCACTGCTGCCATCAGTGTGACAGCAAAGAATCCCAGCATGGAAAAAATGATACTGCCTCCCGGATTTGTTTCCTGCTTTTGCAGCAGACCTGGGATGATTTCTACCGCACTGACTATTAAAGTCATAATAAAAGCAGAACATGTCACCAGCCCGTATTTTTCAATTACATACGCTTTCCTACGTGCCGGCAGCGTCATCAGATAAGCCATTCCATTGTCCATGCTGTCCTGGGCAATCGTATTGGTTGTCAGAACGGTTACCAGAAGCATTAAATATGTTGTTATCTTATTCAGACCTACACCATAGAAAAACAGGAAAATACAAATACCTGCCATTGCAAGCAGCATTGTCTTCTGCTTCAAAATCAGCCGGATATCTTTCACCAGCAAACCCTTCATAAAATCCACCCTCTACTTCCTGATACATCGTTTTTTAAAAACCGCTGCACTAAAATTCTTTCTTTTCCATAATATGCATGGTGCATAACAAAGAAATTCCCATAAGCACAATCCAGACCAGTACGCCCCCGCCTGCCAGCACCACAGCACTGGTCTGCTCCAGCACTTCAATCAGACGGACAATTCCTGTTTCCAGTCCTTCCGCCGCCTGTGCTGCCACAGCACTAAATCCGGCTACTACTGCAAACATTAAAATCAGCACAATGCGTCCCTTTTCCGGTCCAAATTTTAAATTTACCGGAATCATGACTGCCACCAGCAAGGAAACAGCGGCAAACATACCTACGCAGGTGGACAGGAACACACCAAACTCCAGTGGCTGCCTTAAAATAAGGGAAGCACCCACCCGGAGTACTACCGCGGCAGCAGTGGTCATAAAACCAAAGAGAAACACTACCGCATACTTTTCCAGTGCATAACTTTTCCGTCCGGCAGGCAGTGTCATCAGATAGGCCATACCATTATCCATCATATCATACGCCACGGTATTCAGCCCCAGCATGGAACCTATCATGACAAGAAATCCCAACGTAAAATCCAGTCCGTTGGCACACAGAAAGAAACCACAGATTACCATATATAACAGTAAATTTTTCTGACGCATCAATATCCGTAAATCCTTAATTAATAAACCTTTCATACCATATCCCCCTCTCTGGTGCCGGAAATCAGCAATGTAATAATCTGGTCAATACCGCTCTTTTCCACGGTAATGTCCGGGTAATTTTCCACATAGTACTGCTTTTCGCTTGTCAGCAGGGAATACCCGTAGGATTCCTTCTTTCTGCTCACGATGTAGGACTTATCTAACTTTTCATACTGTTCTTTTGTCACCTTCAGCACACCGTAGGCATCCAGCAGCACATTGGTTTCCTCATGCAGCACAATTTTTCCATTATCAATCATGTAAACATCATCACACAGCCCCTCCAGATCACTGGAAATATGGGAGCTGATTAAAATACTGTTTTCTTCGTTTTCCATGTATTCCCGCAGCATGTCAAGGATTTCATCCCTCGCTACCACGTCAAGGCCCGCTGTCGGCTCATCCAGAATCAGCAGCTTTGCCTCGTAGGACATTGCCAGAAGCACCTTTAACTTTGCCTTCATACCTGTGGAAAATTCCTTCACCGGTTTATTTAAAGGAAGGGAAAACTGTTTACAGTGGTTCTCGAATGCTTCCTTCTGAAACTTCCGGTACGTATTTTTCATGATTACAATAATATCCTTTATGGTCAGGATTCCATTAAATCCGGAATCTGACAGCACTACACCGACATTTTCCTTCTCCTTTGGAGAAAGCTTCGTTATATCCTTTCCATCCAATGTAATGGTTCCTGCATTCATGCGAATCAAACCAAGCGCCGCCTTAAATGCAGTACTCTTTCCAGCACCGTTTCGTCCAATCAGTCCGGTGACACAGCCCTCCTCTACCGTCAGGGTACAGTCTAATTGAAATCCGTCATACTTTTTTACAACCTGATTTAATTCCAGCTTCATTTTCATTCCTCCATTAACAAATCAAACAACTGCCTAAGCTCCTCGTCCGTCATTCCGCAGCTTTTTCCCTTGCGGATGGCTGTTTCCAGATCCCGTTCCACTTCCTTTTTCTGCTCCTCAAACAACAGGTTCTGATTGACTCCGGCTACAAAGCTGCCCTTGCCATGGACGGTCACGATGAAGCCCTCCTGCTCCAGGGTGTCATAGGCCTTTTTTACTGTCAGGGCGCTGACACGCAGGTCTTTGGACAGACTCCGTACCGAAGGAAGCATTTCCTCCCTGGAAAGTACTCCCTGCATTATCATGCCTTTTACCTGTTCTACAATCTGCTCGTAGATAGGCTGCATAGAAGTGTTATTAATAATTAAGTTCATTGGTGAATTCTCCTTATTACTCTGGGATATCGTAACTGTACTGTTCCGATATCCATCCTTGTCGACATAAACAGTATATAACAGTTTAGAACTGTTGTCAACTGTTATATACTGTTTAGTACAAATTTTTTATAAATATCAAATAAACCGCAGTCTTTTCCGTAATCAAGAAATTAGATAGAGAAAAACTAGTTCTTATGTTATACTTGATTTGGGAACACCTTTTAGAAAAGGAAATTATGTTACTGTTTATAAGGTACAGGCGAACAGTAACAAATTTATAAAACAGAAACGAGGTATTTTATGAAATATATTGACTTACACGTTCACTCCACCGCCTCTGACGGCACCCTGACCCCTTCTGAGGTCGTTGACCATGCCGTAGAACGTTCTCTTTCCGCCTTTGCCCTGACTGACCACGATACCCTCCGGGGCGTTGCCGAGGCAAAGGAACGGGCTGCCTGGCACAGGGCACAGGGACGTCCGATTGAAGTATATTCCGGTGTGGAAATTTCTGCCGGATACAAGAACAAGGATATTCACATTTTAGGACTGCTGGTGGATGAAACCAATGAAATTTTAGAACGGACGCTGAATTCCTTTCTGGAAAACCGCAACCGGAGAAATGAAAAAATGTTAGAACGCTTTGCGGAGCTTGGTATTACGCTAACCATGGAGGAGCTGACCGCAGATGCCCCGGACTCCGTCATTACAAGAGCCCATTTTGCCAGAGTCCTGATGAAACGCGGCATTGTATCCTCTGTGCAGGAGGCTTTTGAAAAATATGTAGGGGATAATGGTCCCTGCTATATTCCCAGGGAATACATGTCTCCGGAGCAGGCCATCCGCAGTATACGCAGGGCAGGCGGTGTTCCGGTACTTGCCCATCCGCTGCTTTATAACCTGCCCCATGACGAGCTGTATGCCCTGGTGGAACGTCTGAAAAAGGCAGGCTTACAAGGAATTGAGGTATATTATTCCAGCAACCGGGGACAGGATGAAGTCAATGTAAAAGCACTGGCAAACCATTTCGGTCTGGTTGCCACCGGTGGTTCGGACTTCCACGGTGCCGTAAAACCAACGATTGAACTGGGCACCGGCAAAGGAAATCTGAAAATTCCATACTCGGTGCTGGAAAATGTAATGGCGGCAAGGTAATCCCTGCCGCCGGCTATTATGACTGTAATGAATTTGTTTATTCCTTTTCTGGCTTTTCTACTTCCACAATCGCTGTCTTCTTCATTGGAATACGGCAGTTCTTGTTGTTACCAAATTCAACGATGATTACTTCGTCATCTACGTTATCGATTACTACACCATAGAAGCCACTGGTTGTTAAAATACTGTCACCGATTTCAATGGAACTTACGAGTTCATCCTGCTTCTTCTGCTGCTTCTTCTGTGGACGGATAATCATAAAGTAAATCAACAGACCAAAAAACGCTACATAAAAAAGTATATAGCCTAACATTCCTCCCGGAGTTGCCGGAGCTGCTGCGGTTGTTAAAACTGTTGGAAATAAATTCATTTTTTTATCCTCTTTTCTTATAAATTATTATGACTGCCTGTTCCGGCAGCAACATTCTTTGTAGTTCTTTTTTTATTTGTCGCCTTCTTCAAAGCCTGCCAGCTTTGCTTTTTTATACTCCGCAAACCGCTGTTCTTCAATGGCTTCCCGGATTTCCTCCATCATCTTGTTATAAAAATAGAGATTATGGGTTACCAGAAGGCGCAGACCAAGCATTTCCTTTGCCTTTAACAGATGGCGGATGTATGCCCTGCTGTAATGCTTACAGGTCGGACACTGGCATCCTTCGTCCAATGGTCTGTCATCCAGTTCATATTTGGCATTCAGCAGTGTCATCTTGCCGTGGTTCGTATAGGCATTGCCGTGACGGCCGTTTCGTGCCGGATATACGCAGTCGAAGAAATCCACACCACGCTCCACTGCCTCTAAAATATTCGCCGGAGTACCAACGCCCATCAGGTAGGTCGGCTTGTCCACCGGAAGGTATGGCACCGTTTTTTCCAGAACCTCATACATGGCATCATGGGATTCTCCCACTGCCAGACCACCCAGTGCATACCCATCCAGATTTAACTCCGTAATCGTTTTCGCATGTTCGATACGAATATCATGGAAGGTGCCGCCCTGATTAATACCAAACAGCATCTGCTGCTTATTAATCGTGTCTTCCAGGGAATTTAAACGGTCCATTTCTGCCTTACAGCGATGCAGCCATCTTGTCGTTCTGGCTACAGAATCCTCCATATACTGCCTGGTCGCCGGATGTGGCGGACATTCATCAAACGCCATGGCAATGGTGGAAGCCAGATTGGACTGAATCTGCATGCTTTCCTCCGGACCCATGAAAATACGTCTGCCGTCTACATGGGATTGGAAAGTAACACCCTCTTCTTTAATTTTCCGAAGTCCGGCCAGGGAAAACACCTGAAATCCTCCGGAATCGGTAAGAATCGGCCTGTCCCAGTTCATGAATTTGTGAAGGCCTCCTAACTGCTTCACTACTTTATCTCCGGGACGCACATGAAGGTGGTACGTATTGGACAATTCCACCTGGGTGCCGATTTCCTTTAAATCCATGGTGGAAACCGCACCTTTGATGGCTGCTGCCGTACCCACATTCATAAAGACCGGAGTCTGAATCGTGCCATGCACTGTGGTAACTTCACCACGTTTCGCATTGCCGTCTTTACATATCAAACGATACATGAACTATGTTTCCTTTCTTTGAATAGTTTGCATCTATATTAGTATAAACATATCCTGTCCTGATTTCAACTAATTTTTCTATAAACTTTAAATAAGGCTGTTGCAAAACCTCACAACAGCCCCTCCTTGCCCAACATATTCTGTTTAGCACACTGCGTACTTTTCCAGTACCTTGTCAAATTCGCTGTTATTTCCCTGGCTGAAAATCATAACAGGGTAGCTCATCAGACTTAAAACTCCTAAAAAGGACTTTGCGTCAACAATTACCTTGTTGAATCTCATGTCGATGTCAAAATCGCATGTAGATGCCGCATTTACAAATTCCTGTGCTTCTTCTGGTGCTGTGAGCTTAATCAACTTCTTTGCTTCCATTTAACTCTCCATTCTTCCATAAAAAAAATTTCCCGGCAGTACATTTTATGCATCAGAACCATCTGCGGTTCATATAATTCAGACGCAGATGGCTGCTGCTTCTTGTCCTGCCTTCGAAGTTTCGTAATTTTCGCTTTTTTTCGCGACAAATTACTTATGAGATGTTATATCATGCAAATCAGAATTCGTCAAGTTATTTTTTCCATTTTTGTTTATTTTTTCTGGTTTGTAGCAATTTTACTGTTCTAATGGAGTAGAAACCGTCACCGCCAGGGCACCTGCACCAATATGGCACGATACACTTAATGACAGAGGGTCTACAAAATCAATCACTGCCTGTGGAAATGCTGCCCTGACCTCTGCAATCCAGTCTTCCACCTCTTCGTTTCTGGCACCGCTGTAAGCGATGGCAAAGTGCATTTTTTCCACCGGAACAGCAGAAAAACGTCCTTCCAGGTCTTTACGTACAGCATCCAGCATGGTTTTTCTGCCCTGGGCCCTGCCACGCACTTTGGCATAGGCATCTAATTTCTCTCCCTGAATCTGCAGCACCGGCTTAATATTTAACACCGTACCGATTGCCGCTGCAGCAGGAGTGATTCTGCCACCCTTTTTCAGATACTTTAAGGTTTCCAATGTAATATAAATACTGGCTTCCAGCTTCACTTTTTCCAGAATCTCTTTTATCTTTGCTCCGGTGCTTCCCTGTTCTGCCAGTTTCAGGGCATCCATGACTGACTGGCGCTGGGTTACGGAAATTCTCTGGTTATCCACCACATGCACCTTTCCATCATAATCCTTTGCCAGCATTGTGGCAGTTTCACAGGACTTGCTGAGTCCGCTGGACATTGGAATATGCACAATTTCCTCATACTCTTCCAGCACCTTGTCCCACAAATCCATTACTTCACCCGGCGATGGCTGGGAAGTGGATATATCTGCATCCTCGGCAAGCTTTTTATAAAACTCCTCCTGGGTCAGGGAAATATCTTCATAGAATACTTCTTCGTTAATAAAAAACGGCATGGGAAGTACAAATACCCCAAGCTCCTTTGCCTGGGCCTGGGTAATGCCGCTGTTACTGTCTGTGACAATGGCTGTTTTCTTTTTCATAGTGCTCTCCTGCTCTTTATTATATCTTATATCGAAAAAAAAGCCTCGAATTTCAAATTCAAGGCTTTCAAACAGGGGATGAGAGAATCGAACTCCCGCTAAAGGTTTTGGAGACCCTTGTCATACCATTTGACCAATCCCCTTTGTTACACTGCTCTGATATTATACATCGAAGCAGTGTAATTTGTCAATAGTTTTTTATCTTTTTTATTTTAATTCATCGTTACTGTTTAAAAAGTGAACCAAATTTTTCGTAAAAAATCACAGCAATGCTGCTAATTCCCGTATATTCCCAACTTCCACCAGTTTTATCTTTCTCGGACTTTCCTCCGGAATGCGGGCTGATCTGGCTCTTGGGACAATACATACCTCATACCCCAGCTTCTCTGCCTCTTTGACACGCTGGGAAAGCATGCTGACGCTTCGAACCTCACCGGTCAGACCGATTTCTCCAAAGGCAATGGTTCTGCTGTCCACAGCTTTGTTCCGGTAGCTGGACAACAGGGCAAGCACAATGGCAAGGTCAATTCCCGGTTCTGAAATACGCATACCTCCGGCTACATTGACATAGGCATCACAGCCTGCCATGGAAATACCGAGACGCTTTTCCATCACTGCCATCAGAAGGTTGACACGGTTATAATCGACACCGGCAGCCGTTCTGCGGGGCATATTAAAATTTGTCTGGCAGACCAGTGCCTGTACCTCTACGAGAATCGGCCGGGTGCCTTCCATCACTGTCGTAATGACAGAACCCGGTTCTTCTTCCGGGCGGCCTTCCAGCATATATTCCGATGGATTGGCTACCTCTTTTAATCCGGTTCCGGACATTTCAAACACACCAATTTCATTGGTGGAACCAAACCTGTTTTTTACGGCGCGCAGAATACGGTAGGCCGCAGAATTGTCTCCTTCAAAGTAAAGTACCGTGTCTACCATGTGTTCTAACATTCTCGGTCCAGCCACTGTACCTTCTTTTGTTACGTGACCAACAATAAATATGGAAATTTCTTTTACTTTGGCAAGGCGCATAAGGCTGGCGGTAGACTCTCTTACCTGACTGACCGAGCCGGGTGCTGCACCGACTTCTTCCCGGTACATGGTCTGGATAGAGTCAATAATGACAATCTCCGGTTTTTCCTGCTCCAGCGTCTGCTCAATCTGATCCAGATTGGTCTCCGACAAAAGCAGCACTTCTCCGGAAAATTTTCCAAGGCGGTCTGCCCGCATTTTAATCTGCTGGGCGGATTCCTCACCGGAAATATAAAATACTTTATGTCTGGTACTGATTTCCCGGCACATCTGCAGCAGCAGGGTAGACTTACCGATACCCGGATCACCGCCCACCAGCACCAGGGATCCTTTTACAATGCCGCCGCCCAGTACACGGTCAAACTCCTTAATACCAATCAGAGTCCGTTCCTCTTTATCCGAGGAAACTTCATTCAGCGGCAAAGGCTTTGAAGCCCCTGCCGCTGCTAAAATACTGCTTTTTTGTTTTGTCTGTATTACCGGTTCTTCTGTAAAGGAATTCCATGCACGGCAGCCGGGACACTGTCCCAGCCATTTCGCCGATTCATAACCACATTCCTTACAGAAAAATACTGATTTTGCTTTCGCCATACTGAAAAACGTTCCTTTTAAATCCGCTCAATCACTACTTCCTGTGGTCTTCCACCGGTTAAATCCACACTGATTACCAGCTTGCCGCCTACATTCGTGCTCATTTTACCCAGATTGGTGTCATCCACAATTACACGGTACTCCTTCTCTTCTTCCAGTTCCAGGGTAATCTGGGTGTTGGCATTTCCTTCCACGGTAAAGGAAACCCGGCGTTCCTCTTCCTTAAAGCCCTCTACTTTCGTACCTGGTACAGACTCATACACAAAGGAGCCGTTTCTCTCCAGCTTGGTGATTTCAGCAAAGGTCTTTACCTTATATAAATCACCGAGATGTGGAAAATCGGAAAGTTTGGACTTTACCGCTAACGTATAATCTCCAAAACCAATGCTGCCATCTGCTGCTACACGAATCAGTTCTACTGCCATTTTCTTATCCTCCGTTTTCTTATTTTATAGCAGGCATTTTCTGCCCTGTTATTTCTGCCTTCCGGCCTATATCAGACTATTTGATTTCTTTTTCCTTCGGTCTTCTGACCCGGATGACCGGCTTTTCATCCTTAATGGAAAGAGATACCGTGTCTCCCTGTTTTATCGTACCTTTGATGATTTCCTCTGCCAGCATATCCTCCAGGTGGGTCTGCACCGCTCTTCGGATTGGTCTGGCTCCGTACTTATCATCAAAGCCCTTTTCCAAAATATATTCGGTAACGGAATCCTGCAAAAGCAGCTTGATGTTTAACTGCTCTTTGCACCGCTTGACAATAAGATCCAGCTGCAGTCCCGCAATCTGTCGCAGAGTATCCTTCGTCAGGGAATGGAACACGATGGTTTCGTCAATACGGTTTAAAAATTCCGGCTTAAACGCCCGTTTTACTTCTTCCATTACGTTGCCGCGCATTTTTTCATAATCTGCCTGTTCATCCGTCTGGGTTGTAAACCCTAACTTCTTCGGCGTCATGATAACACCGGCCCCGGTATTGGAGGTCATAATAATAATCGTATTTTTAAAACTTACTTTCCGCCCCTGGGAATCCGTAATATGTCCGTCTTCCAGCACCTGAAGCAGAATATTGAATACATCCGGATGAGCCTTTTCCAGCTCATCAAACAGCAGTACGGAATAAGGCTTGCGCCGCACCTGCTCGGACAACTGTCCGCCTTCTTCATGGCCTACGTAACCTGGCGGAGAACCAATAATTTTGGAAACGCTGTGCTTTTCCATATATTCCGACATATCCACACGGATCATGGCATTTTCATCGCCAAACATAGCCTCAGCCAGAGCTTTTGACAACTCCGTCTTACCAACACCGGTTGGTCCAAGGAACAGGAAAGAACCGATTGGACGGTTTGGATCCTTTAAACCGACTCTTGCCCGGCGGATTGCTTTTACTATGGAAAGAACGGCATCATCCTGACCTACGACACGTTTTTTCAATATATCTGGAAGTTTCTGCAGGCGTTCACTTTCTGCTTCCTTCAGTCTTGCCAGTGGAATACCGGTCCAGGAAGAAACCACCTCTGCAATCTGTTCTTCCCCAAGTACAAGCTGTTCTGCCTTTTCCTGTTCTTCCAGTTTCTTTTTACGGCGCACCAGCTTCTTTTCCAGTTTTTTCTGTTCCTTGGAAATCTCCCTGGCGTCCTCTATTCTGCCTTCCACCAGAGCCTGTTCCTTTTCCTGCTCCAGTTTATCCAGTTCCTGCTCCAGTTCTTTTTCCTTATCGGAAATTGTAAAAGAATGGAGATGAAGCCTGGAAGCTGCTTCATCCATGGCATCGATTGCCTTATCCGGAAGGAAACGGTCATTCACATACCGGTTGGTTAAAGAAACTGCTGCCGCCATGGCTTCTTCTGATATTTCCACCTGATGATGTGCTTCATAATTGGCGCGCAGTCCACGAAGAATCTTTACTGCCTCTTCTTCTGTTGGCTCTTCCACCACTACCGGCTGAAACCGCCGTTCCAGGGCGGCATCTTTTTCTATGTGCTTCCGGTATTCTTCTCTTGTGGTTGCACCGATTACCTGTAATTCCCCTCTTGCCAGTGCCGGCTTTAAAATGTTGGAGGCATCCATGGCACCTTCCGCCCCACCGGCTCCAATCAGGGTATGCAGTTCATCAATAAATAAAATCACATTGCCAGCGGCAATGACTTCTGCAATAACACGTTTAATACGTTCTTCAAATTCTCCACGATATTTGGAACCTGCCACCATGGCAGACAAATCCAGGGATAAAATCCGTTTTCCCTTCATCAGTTCCGGCACATCGCCACTGGCCAGCAGCGTCGCCAGACCTTCCACCACAGCAGTTTTTCCCACACCGGGTTCTCCAATCAGACATGGATTATTCTTTGTTCTCCGGCATAAAATCTGAACCAGACGTTCCATTTCTTTCTGTCGTCCGACTACAGGGTCCAGTTTATGTTCTTCTGCACTTCCTGTCAGATCCCTGCTGTACTGCTCCAGCGTCGGAGTCAGGGATTTTCTCTTACCTTTGCCCCGGCTCATGGCAAACTCTGCTTTTGCCGTAGCCAGATCTCCACCCAGCAGCAGAACCGTATCTGCAAATATCTTCTGTACACTGACTTCCATCGTATTTAACAGACGCACCGCCAGACAACCACTTTCTTTTAACAAAGCAAGCAGTATATGTTCTGTCCCTGCCAGTCTTTCCTCGTAAACAGTTGCTTCCTGCTCACTCTGGAGCAGGACTTTCCTTGCTGCCGGAGAAAAGCTGTCCCGGCCGTCCGGTTCTTCCCTGCCGCCCAGTACAATCAGGTGTTTTGCCATTTCCAGTAACTTTTCTGCCTGTACGTCGTTCTGTAATAAAATATCTTTTGCCACACCATCACACTGTGTCAGGGCAATCAGCAAATGCTCTGTACCAATATATCCCTGGTGCATCTGTTCTGATAATTCATATGCCACTGCCAGCACTTTCTGCGCATTCGGTGTAAACTTTTCTTTCATTCTGTCTGTCCTCGATTCCTGCGTCGTATACATAACCATAAAATGGCAACCAGAAGCACAAGACAGACACCAAACAACAGTGCCACTGCAAAAATGAGGGCTACCTGCTGTACTTTATACTGCTGTAATGCTTCCTTCAGTTCTGCATCATTACTCTGGACCACCTGGGTTACAATATACTCCTCTTCATTTACTCTCTGCAGGGTCTGTTCCACCCGGTCATAACGGTACCAGTTCACATCTCCTGCCTCATTTTTTAAAACAAGCAGCAGAAATTCTTCTGCTGAAGCTCCCTGTTTTGCGTATGCAGCCACCTGAACACCCTGCAGCATCAGGGTCGTCTGCATATAACCATCCGGAAGCACAAATTCTGCCGGCTTTTCCCATACAGTATATGTGTGGTATTCGGTCACCAGTACCTGTTCTTCCGTCTCTTCCAGAACAATACCGGGAGTAAGCGTTATCTGCGGAGGCTCCGGCACAATGTCCTGCTCCTCCTTTTTTTCTTCTTCCTCTGAACGGAATACATGAATCTTATATATCCGTTTCCCGCCATTTTCTGCTGTTACGGTTACGGATACTTCATTTTCTCCCAGTTCCAGTGTTTTGCCGCCGTTTATTTCCACATCAGCCATTTCATCCTCTGCAATCGCACTGACAATCAGCAGTTCCGAGGAAACCGGCACTTCTGCCTGATATTCTTCTGTTTCCGGGGAAAATTCCGGGGAAAGAACTACACTTCTGGCTTTATTATCTACAATATGAAGTGCTGATAACAGATTGTTGTCCGAAGCATCTGCTGCAGGAAGTACAGAAAATGTCTTACTGAAACCAGTTACTGACATTTCCAGTCCATCCGTATATCCATATACAATCGGACGATCCACCAGACTGATTTCACATTCTCCCTGGACCAGTGCTTTAAAAAATATCCGGTACGTCCTGTCCTGCTGGGATGGGGAAGCCCCAATATCTGCTACCTTCAAAAATCCGGCACCCCCTGTAATACAGGAAGCTGCCGAATAAAATTCAAATATCGTATCATCATAACTTAAAAAAGCTTCAAAATCTCCAATCGTGGCATCTGCCCGGATTGTCAGTTCCACTTCTACCGTATCCCCGGCATGAATTTCTTCCATTTCCGTTGACAACGTCAGGGTGGCACTGGCTGCCTGTGCAGTATGCACAGGCAGTGCAGCCAGGAGCAGCCAGAAACATAGTGCTCCTGCCATCCATTTATTCCATTGCTTTTTATTGTTCCTTCGTTTCATCGCCGAAACGTCCTTCCAAAAAAATTATTCCTGTCGTACCACAATAATAAAGTACTCTCTGGCATCTCCATTTTCTGCAAATACCGTCACTGTAATCGTGTTGGAGCCAAATTCCAGACCATAAAAACCGGTACCTACCACGACAGCCTTGCTGCTGACTGCCTTTGCTTCCACCTGGACAACACTGTCATCACTGTCCACAACCAGATAGTATACCTGGTCTGTTTTTAAATTAAAGGTTGGTGTAAGCTGTAAACTTTCTCCATCTTCATTATAAAGTTCCAGCGTCTTTAACCAGTTGTTCGGATTATATGCCAGTTCCGGTACCGGAACTGCTTCCTCCGGCATATTATAATATACCGGAATAGAAAATACAATTGGAAGATTTGCCATATCCGAATAAGCACTTGCTGTTTTCTTTGATTCAGCATACGGTGCTTCTACATTTGCCATATACTGGTGATAGTATGTGGAGTTGTCCGTCACATTAAACTTCTGGAGATATATGGTATCCTGTCCCCTGTTAATATAACTGACTCCCAGAATGTGTGCACCCCCTACAATGGCATTATACTGATTGGTCCACGGAATCAGGGAAGCATCATTTAAATCATCGTTATTGCTGGCACCATTCTTTGCATATTTCAGACCATTAATAATCGCTCCTCCGGCTGCCGTGGAATGATATGCCCCGATATTGTAAAAGTTATACAGGTTTTCATAACCGGAAACCGTTCCGGAAACGCTGTTACTTGCTGTAGTCGCACTGGTTACCACTTCCTGCTTTACACGGGCAGCCAGATGATACGGACTGACACCAGAATATTCTGCCGCTGCAATAAAGGTCTGGGCAAAGGTCAGTGTATTTTTTGTTCCATAATCATCCTTAAAACTGTACTCTTCATACTGGAACGGAGTACCCCCCAGAATAATTTCCACACCCTGCTCATCCTGGTAGGAGGATGCATAGCGCAGCACCTCAAACATAAATACATTGGATTCATTCAGGAAATTTCTAGGGTCCATATAATATTCAATGGCATCCCTGGAAGCAGTTACCCAGGTCGATCCATCATAAACTACATGCGAATCCTTGGTCCAGTCATACGCCCCGGCTTCAAAAGAAAGCCACTGGGCACTTTTGCTCTTTGGAATAAGATTCTTTCCTGCAATGCTTTCTTCGTCAATCACCGTAACCCAGTCCAGCCCCGTATGATACGCTTCAAATACCCAGTTCGGATACTGTTCATGCAGTGCACGCAGATATGGTTTATAACTTTCGGGAAAGCCCTGCTGGTCAAGATAAAATTCAAAATCCGCCTGGTTGCCTGTCATGTTTCCACCTGCGGAAGGAGTAAGTTCCTCTCCGCCGGAATATTCCGGCACTTCTCCGGTATAAGGCGTAATCCAGGAATTTTCAATATAACCGTAATACATCCTGCCTTTGTATTCAAATCCGACATGCCGGTAAACGTTATTGCTGGAATCTGCGTACTTATCATATAAAACCAGTACTTCGTCCCCATACAGACTGATAAACAAATCATTCTCATCGCATACAAGGGAATACGGCATTACCGGTTCCACGTATGCGACCATGATACGGTTATAATCATTTTTTGTTGTACCATAACCGGTTACTGTTCCCGGCTGGTTTACCGGATAATACCCCTGTGCCAGTTTATGAACAACTGGTGTCGGAAGTACTTCCGAACCGAATGGTCCTTCTGGTTTCACCGTTGGCTCCGGTGCATTTGTCAGCCCCGGAGTGTTACTGGGTGTCGCAGCCGGACTGGGTGTGGCGGTTGGTGTTGCAGTTGCCGTTGGCACCGGAGTAGGTGTGGCTGGAGGCTCTTCCACCGCTTCCTGAAGATATACAGGACCTTCCTCTACATATCCCTGGTACAGAATCCCATCTGCCACGGTCCGTATTTGAAACCACTTTGTTCCGTCTTTTTCTTCTGTTTCCTCAGAAAGAATCCAGATAACATCTCCCACTGCGAGGGACAGAAGCTTTCCATCCTCCGTTCTTACATAGCTTCCGGTGGAAGAAGGTGCATCCTTTAAACGAACCTTATCTTTTACCAGCTGGGCTGCAATCTGATGATCCTCACCTGCAAGAAGTCTGACCGCACTGCTCCTCATATAACCGCAGATTACCTTACCGTCCAGCTTAACTGCAACACGATACCATATTTCAGTGCCGTCGATGCTCTGATTAATCACCATAATAACGGTATTGCTGCTGATATTTGCAAGCACTCCGGACTCTGTGGAAGCTTCCTTATATAAAGCTGCCCCATCGGTCTGTACCATGCCGGAATAATAATAGAACGCATAGTCATCCTGAATATCATCCCTGCTGATCTCTTCTCCTGCCACTGCCGGATTTCCTGTCGGTGCTGCCGTTGGTGCTTTGGTTGGAGAAGGTTCCTGGGTAGGTACCGGAGTCGCAGCGACAGCATCTACTGCCACATAGGCACTATGAACATAGCCTGTCTGCTTCACTCCATCCCTGGCAAAGGAAACCTCATACCAGTAAGCTCCTGCTGCATCCTTTTTGGCAGAAAGAATCGTTACTTTTGTTGTTTTTACCACTGCCGCAACGGAGTCATACGAAGTTCCTGCTCCCTTACGGACATTCAGACGGTCCGCAGTTACCGTACCGGTACGTGGAAATTTTCCTTTTACTACATTTTCCGTGGAATCAATCGCCGGAGTAGGTGTCGCCTTTGGCGTAGGGGTTGCTGTCGGGGACGGGGTTGCTGTCGGCGCTGCTACCTTAATGTACTTACTGCTGACATAACCTGTTTTATTTTCACCGTCCTTGTAAAAAGACACCTTATACCAGTAAATATCCTCCCGGAAAGTCACATCCTCAACAATAACCGCTTCTCCTTTGGAAAGAACTGCCATAACCGCATTATCTGTACCTGCTCCTTTTCTGACATTCAGTTCCACCGAAGAAACACTTCCGGTTCTTGGAAAACCATCCTTCAGCACTTCACCGGAACCATTTCCTGATGATGGGGCTGTTGTCGGCTTTGGTGTCGGAGTTGCCGTTGCGGCTGCTTCCGGCTTGATAAACTCACTGCTGACATAGCCTGTTCTTGTTACTCCATCCTGTGTATAAGAAATCTGATACCAGTAAACTCCGTCTTTATTTTTTACTCCCTGCAGCTTTACCATAGTATTTTTGGAAAGTTTTCCAATAATACTGGTGCCTGTTGTACCGGCATTGTCCCGGACATTCAGTGTACCGGCAGTAACGATACCATTCCGTGGAAAACCACTGGTTACTGCTTCATTTGCCGCAGGCGCTGCTGTAGGTTTTGGGGTTGCTGTCGGTTTTGGCGTTGGCGTAGAAGTCGGTGCTGCTGTAGGCACTGCGCCCGTTGTCAGAATGTATGCTGCGCTGACATAACCTTTTACCTTCTGGCCGTCAAAGCTGGCTGTCACATAATACCAGCCATTGGTTGCGTAGGAAATAGCCACACTGTCTCCTCTGGACAGGAATACCGCCTTTCCATTTACCGTCACCTTGGAGTATTCCGTGGATGGTCCGGACCGGACAAACAGGGTACTGGCGGTAACCGTACCGGAAACTGCCGCACTGGCGTACGTCCGGAAACCAAGTCCAATCATCAGGACGGTCAGTAATAATGCCGTAAATACGGCAATGTATTTTTTCTGGTGCTTTTTCTCGTTCTTCATAGTTCCTCTATTCTGCCGGAAATGGCGTTCTTTTCTATTTGCTGTTAAAAGACCACATATGCCTTTTATACCTAGTGTATCACACAATACCATATTAGAAAAGAGATATGGCAGACTTATGGCATTTTTTTGTAGATTTTATTATTATTTTCAAAGATGAACTGGTAATTTTATCCATTCATAAAGACAACAAGAGCGTGTTTGAAAATTCATTCCTGCAAAGTGGGGCATGCAGATTGCAGGAATGAATTTTCAAACACGCTCTAAGGAAGCACTGATTAATTCATTGCTTCCTTAGTTGAAATTTTTCTGCCGTTTTTATGCTTCATCAATCGCCTTACCGATATCGTTTCTCTTATACTTATTGGCAAAAGAAATCCACTCCGTTGCCGCATAAGCATTTGCTCTGGCGTCCTTCAGATCCGTGCCAAGCGCTGTTACACCCAGAACACGTCCACCGTTGGTTACAATCTTACCACCGTCAAACTTCGTTCCGGCATGGAATACATAGTATCCGTCCTTGTCCTTGAAGTTCTCAAAGCCGGTGATTTCAAATCCCTTGTCATACTTTTCCGGATAACCGTCCGAAGCAAGAACGACACAAACTGCAGCATTATCTGCAAATTCCAGTTCCATCTGGTCGAGGGTACCGTCCACGCAGGCTTCAAACACTTCCACAATGTCATTCTTCATACGAGGAAGCACTACCTGGGTTTCCGGATCACCGAAACGGGCATTGTATTCTAATACACGAGGACCATTTGGAGTCAGCATAAGTCCAAAGAAAATAATTCCCTTGAACTCTCTGCCTTCTGCTGCCATGGCATCCACGGTTGCCTGGTAAATGTACTTCTTACAGAACTCGTCCACTTCTGCTGTGTAGAATGGGCTTGGAGAGAAGGTTCCCATACCGCCGGTATTTAAGCCCTGGTCACCGTCCTTGGCACGCTTGTGGTCCTGGGCGCTGGTCATAATGCGGATGGTCTTTCCGTCTACGAAAGATAATACGGAAACTTCACGTCCGGTCATGAACTCTTCGATAACGATACGGTCACCGGCGGAACCAAACTGCTTGTCTGTCATAAGAGACTTGACGCCTTCTTTTGCCTCTTCCAGAGTATTGCAGATTAAAACGCCCTTACCAAGTGCCAGACCATCTGCTTTTAATACGATTGGAAGCTTTGCTGTTTCTAAGTAAGCCAGTGCTGCTTCTGCTGAATTGAATACTTCATATGCTGCTGTCGGGATATTGTACTTTTTCATCAGGTCCTTGGAAAACGCCTTGGAACCCTCTAAAACAGCGGCATTCTTTCTTGGTCCGAATACCTTTAAGCCTCTTGCTTCGAATACGTCAACCACACCGGCTACCAGTGGGTCATCCATGCCGATGACGGTTAAATCAATCTGCTTTTCCTCTGCAAAATCAGCTAACTTCTCTAATTCCATGGCACCGATATTCACGCATTCCGCATACTCTGCAATACCTGCGTTGCCCGGTGCACAATAAATCTTTTCTACCTTTTTGCTCTGCGCAATTTTCCAGCAGATGGCATGCTCTCTGCCGCCGCTTCCTACTACTAAAACTTTCATGCGAATCCTCCTTGTTTTCCTTTATTAATCACGAAAAGCTATACCCCCGGCAACCGGACCGGCGGTCATTTTCCCTGACACACCGCTCCTTTTTCTGCCGGAAGTATAGTATTGGGTTATCCTTCTTATTTATTTATCCAGGCCTTGCCGTCTTCCATAACAACCCTGCCATTGGCAATGGCATCAATCGCCCGTGGAAGAATTTCCCACTCAGCCTCTACCATGACACGCTTCTGTAATACTTCTGCTGTATCACCCTGCTGTACACAGACAGCCTTCTGAAGAAGAATCGGACCGGTATCGGTTCCTTCATCCACAAAGTGAACCGTTGCTCCGGTTACCTTATTTCCTCTGGCAAGCACAGCCTCATGCACCTTCAGTCCATAATATCCCGTGCCGCAGAAGGACGGAATCAGGGATGGATGAATGTTAATCAGACGGTTTCTGTATTCCGAAATCAGCGCCGGAGGAATAATTACCAGAAATCCTGCCAGAACTACCAAATCCGGATTATATTTTTTTACACCAGTCAGTAAGGCTTCGTTAAATAATTCCCTGTTTTCATACTGCTTTGGCGAAATGCACTCTGCTGGAATACCCGCGTTTTTGGCACGTTCCAGGGCATACGCTCCTGCATTATTACTGATTACCGCTGCAATCTTTGTATTTGTAACAGTACCATCTGCAATTTTGTCCATAATGGCCTGCAGGTTGGTTCCGCCACCGCTGACTAAAACCACAATATTTAGCATACGGTTACACCCTTTTCGCCTTCTTTGATTTCACCAATGATGTATGCTGTTTCACCAGCTGCCTTAAGGAGGTTTACTGCCTTGTCCGCATCTGCCTTATCCACTGCAACAATCATACCAAGACCCATATTGTAGGTATTGTACATCATCTGCTCCTCAATGTTACCGTCCTTTGCCAACATCTTAAACAGCGCAGGAACTTCATAGCTGTTCTTGTTTACAACGGCATGAACGCCATCCTTTAACATTCTTGGAATGTTCTCGTAGAAACCACCGCCGGTAATGTGGCTGCATGCCTTTACCTTAACATCGCCTGTCTTTAAGGAAGACAGCGCCTTTACATAAATCTTGGTTGGGGTAAGGAGTGCTTCACCCAGGGACTTGCCAAGACACTCATGGTAAACTTCCAGAGCCTTTCTCTCCATTGGGAACACCTTACGAACTAAGGAATAACCGTTACTATGTACACCGGAGGAAGCGATACCAACTAAAACATCGCCAGCCTTTAAATCTGCTCCGGTAATCATTTCATCCTGGTCAACGATACCTACGGCAAAACCGGCAAGGTCGTACTCATCTTCCGGATAAAAACCAGGCATTTCTGCGGTTTCACCACCAATAAGTGCAGCACCAGCCTGCTTACATCCTTCAGCCACACCGCTTACGATGGTAGCAATCTTTTCCGGAATGTTCTTGCCGCAAGCCACATAGTCAAGGAAGAATAATGGCTCACCACCGGCACAGGCAACGTCATTCACACACATCGCAACACAGTCAATACCGATTGTGTCATGCTTGTCCATAATAAATGCCAGCTTTAACTTTGTACCAACACCGTCTGTTCCGGACAGTAAGGTTGGCTTCTTCATATTCATGAATGGGGCAAGGGAAAATGCTCCGGAGAAACCACCGAGACCGTTTAAAACCTCGCTTCTCATCGTACCCTGTACGTGCTTCTTCATCAGCTCCACTGCCTTGTAACCTGCTTCAATATCAACTCCGGCTTTCTTGTAATCCATGATAATCCTCCTCTGATTGTTGGGTTAATCTGTTTTTATTTCGTACTTCCATGTGCCGGAACTTCACCGGCACATCTGTGTTCCCATTCACACATAACTGCCTGCGTGGACAGTAACACATTCTGTCCTCATTCTAACACAAATTTCACATATTTCCTATCCCTAATTTATTAATTTCATTGATAAGTGTTTCTTATCAGCTTATCATCTTTTCTTATCCAATCAGCACTTCCTTACCACAAAAGGCAATGCCATAGCCTCTGATATTTTCTGCCGGTATTCCCCGGGTCATAAGCTGTGCGGCATACTGCTTTTCTTCAATCTGCGCAAGAGCTGCGGCAACCGTATCTTCCAGGCTGTTTTCCTGTCCCGGACGCTGTACTTTAAATTCCAGGATAATGGCATTTTTTCCTGCCGGATGTTTTGGCTCTATCACAACATCATAACGGCCAAAGCCACTTTCCCGGTTAGAGGTAACGATATATTCTTTTTGCAGTTCCACCAAAAGCCCCAGCACAAATCCATGATAAAAACGTTCCGGCTCCCTGTTTTCCGTATCAAAGAAACTAAAGGTATCTCTTGTAATCCGGTTCATGTACGCATTCATGGCATATAAATCCCCTGCCAGAAGACTTTTTATAAAATCATTATAATTCGGTTTTGTTTCTCCGAACCATCCACTTACCAGGCTGCGAAACATCTCCTTTGTCTCAAAATTGGTAATTGCAAGCTCATACACTTTTTCCACACCATATTCCGACTCCGCTTCCTTCTGTCTGCCAAGTACTTTCAGATAACCGCCTGCCACAAGGAGACTCCATATAGCCTCTTCATTGTTATCGAGATAATTATATACCATATGTTCGTCTGCAACAGCCTGAATTGTCCTTCCTTTTAAAAGCTCCTCAAATTTTTCCTTGATATCCCTGTGACCTTCCCGCAGAAGCTTGCTGACAAGCCCGTTCGAACTGGTACTCGCCCAGTAAGTCTCATATTCCTTCTTCTTTAGAAAATTTATAATAGACCATGGATTGTATATGTCTCTGTGTCTGCCAAATACAAAACCATCATACCAGTTTTTCACTTTTTCCTTTTCTTCAGAAAGTCCATATTCCTCCAGCGCCGCAAATACCTCTTCCTCCGTAAAACCAAAAGCAGTGGCATACCTTGCCGAAGTGGTGGTAATTACTTCCAGATGATTGAGATCAGAAAATACGGATTCTTTACTCACTCTTGTAATACCTGTCATAATGGCACGTTCCAGATATGGGTTAGTTTTAAAAGCAGAATTAAACAGACTTCTTGTAAAAGCCACCAGTTCCTTCCAGTACCCATTTACATACGCCTCCTGCATCGGGGTGTCATATTCATCCAGAAGCATAATCACTTTTTTGCCATAATACCGGTATAAAAATCCAGAGAGCTGATATAACGCCGATGTCATCTCTACTTCACTGGCAGTATCCGATACAATTTTTTCAAAATATATCTTATCTTCTTTTAACAGACACTCACTTTCCATCAGAAAGTGAAGTTTCATAAAGATTCCCCGAATACTCTCCCGGATCCGTTCTATCGTTTTATCATACGTAGTTTCCTTTACCCTCGCAAAGGACAAAGCGATTACCGGATAGGTGCCCTGAAGCCGCCGGTACTCCTCTTCCTCCCAGATGGCAAGTCCCTCAAACAGGTCACCCCTGTCCGCATATTCCAGCGAAAAAAACTGTTCCAGCATACTCATATTTAAGGTTTTTCCAAAACGGCGGGGACGGGTAATTAACGTAGTATGATCTCCGCTGTCCCACCATTCTTTAATAAACATGGTTTTATCCACATAAAAATAATTTTTTTGTATTAAATCCTCAAAGTTCTGTATTCCGATTGCTACGGTTCCTGCCATGGTTCCACCTCCATACATCAGACTTGCCTTTTTTAAATTATAATATTCTTCGAGGACATATGCAAGATACAGAAACTCAAAATTAAAAGGAGTAACAGATTACCCGTTACTGTTCATTTTCTGCCATCATTTCCTCCACAATTTCCGCTGCACACCGGACCATTTCCGGGCAGATGCTCTGAAATAATCCCAATTCCCTGATTCTTTCCAGTTCTCCCGGCTTTGACAAATCCCGTCCCAGCAGTTCCCGGCATACAACAGTTCCTTTTTTCTCAATAAAGCGGTTCATAAATTCTTCTGCTTTCCGGTGTGCCAGTTCTTTTTCAGACTGCGCATTTCCGTCAGAAAAACCATATTTTAACCCTAACACCATCAGCGCACCGGAAACAGAACCACACATTTCCCCTTTTCTGGCTCCACCGCCAAACTGTGCTGCAATTTTAAGGGCAAAGTCCTCTGGGACGCCATACTCGGTTGCAAATGTGGTAAACACCGCCTGAGAACAGCAAAATCCCTTCCCGAAATATTCCACTGCCCGTTCTGTTTTCTGTTTGGACTGTATTCCCACAGTCTGCCCGGCAGCCATTTCACCATTTTCCACAATTTCATCCTTTTTTATCATTTCTTTCCTCACCTTTGTTCTCCTCCACCTTTAAACACGCCTCGTTATATAGTTGTAACGCTTCTATCACCTGTTCCTGTTTTTCCACAGGAATCTGTTCAAACACTTCTTTAAATTTTAAATACATATCATGTTCAATTTTTTCAAAACGTTCCTGTCCTTTGGGCAGCAGATGCAGCCTGACGAAACGCCTGTCTTCTATGGCCGGTTTCCTTTCTACAAACCCTTTTTGCACCAGTTCTTCCACCGAGCGGCTCACACCGCTTTTATCAATATGCAGGATTTCTGCCAGTTCCTTCACTGACACGCCCGGTTTCCTTCCGATTTCCACAATCAGAAAGCACTGCCCCTCACTTATTCCACAACAGCAGCAATCCGACTGATTCATGTTTCCCAGATGGCACTCCAGTTGTCTTGTATATTCACGAAATTGTTTTACCTTATCCATATTCTTCTGCTCCTTTCTGGTTTTTCACTCATTTTATCCCGATTAGTTGTATATGTCAATTATTTATTTTTGCAACTATATTGATGACACATATCTGGATGCTGTTTTCAAAGAACGAATGAACCATAATCAACTTTGCATATAGAAAAAGAGGGGCTGCAAATGCGGCAGCCCCCCAAAAAACTCATCCTCTTTACTTTTCAAGTACAGTTACATCAACCGGAATAACAAGACCAGGAATTCCTGTCTTCTTATCCACCATGATTAAAGTAACTGTTGCAGTACCAGGCAGTACCGGTGTCAGCTTACCGTACTTGTCCACCCAGACTTTGGTTACATCAGAAGATACCCATATATAGTCGTAATCTTCCTTCTTCCAGTTCTTTACGCCATAGAAGTTTAAGTCAATTCTTTCGTTCTGGCTTAAATTTACCGTCTCGAAAGTATTTTCCTTGGATGTTCCCAGCTTAATCTTATTTTCCGCAGATTCAGGAACAAGTACTTCTACAGACTTAACACTTAAGTACTTTCCAGTTTCCTTATTCTTAAGCTTCAGGCTTAAGGTTGCCGTACCGGCCTTCTTTGCTGTTACTTTTCCGAAATTATCGGTTACCAGTACAGATTCATCCGAGGATTCCCATACATACTCGTACTTATCCTTTTCCCAGTTCTTTACGCCCCAGAAATTGATGTCATCCATTTCACCTGGGAGCAGGGTACGTACCGGCTTGGTATCATTCTTTGCCGGTCCAAGAAGGACATTGGTCCATGCCTCTGCCGGATCATTCTTGATTTCCGGTTCTTCCTCAACCACAATAACAATGGTTTCTGTTCTGGCATTTCTGCCCTCTCCCACAGTTATCACGATTTCAGACATACCCGGATTTCTCATGGTAAGTTCACCATTTTCATTTACTTCTACCACGTTGGTATCGGTACTTTCCCAGGTTACCCTTGTACCTGTCACATCGGTCAGACCAGGAATGGTCAGTCTGTTCGTTGTATCCATTCCCTGTACCAGTGCAGAAGCATGATTTCCTTCTCTGTCAACGACACGTTCCCCTGTTGTCGGCACTGTCACTACACCCGGTACAGGTGTTGCTGTCGGTGCACTTGTCGGCACAGGTGTCGCTGTTGGTCTTGGTGCCGTTGTTGGTCTTGGTGCTGTGGTTGGTCTCGGCGCTGTTGTCGGGGTTGGTGCTGTGGTTGGTGTTACATCCGGCGTCGGTTCCGGTGTTACTTCCGGTATCGGCTCCGGTGTTGGCTCTGGTGTTACTTCCGGTGTTGGGTCCGGCGTTACTTCCGGTGTCGGCTCCGGTATTACTTCCGGTGTTGGGTCCGGCGTTACTTCCGGTGTCGGCTCCGGTGTTACTTCCGGTGTTGGGTCCGGCGTTACTTCCGGTGTCGGCTCCGGTGTTACTTCCGGTGTCGGCTCTGGTGTTACTTCCGGTGTCGGCTCCGGTGTTACTTCCGGTGTCGGCTCCGGCGTTACTTCCGGCGTTGGGTCAGGTGTTACATCTGGCGTTGGCTCCGGTGTTACTTCCGGTGTCGGCTCCG
>JAGBBW010000111.1 GCA_017938285.1 Lachnospiraceae bacterium | reverse complement strand
AGACCAAATACTTGCCTATTTCTTCCATAGTACAAATTCAAAAATCCTCAGCGTAGCCCGCTACGCCTACGTTTTTTGAATTGCACTCTGAAAGAAATATTCTGCGTATTTAGTCCAGTTATTAAGAAACCGATGTACTAGGAAGGTACGGAATAGCTACGAAAATTCTAAATATAAGAGGAAGGAATGTACATGAAGCTTAAAAATTATATAAAAGACCATATTCTGTTGATGGATGGTGCCATGGGTACGTACTATCAGCAGTTACAGGAGCACAAAGAGGAAATCGCGGAAATCGCGAATTTTTCCGAGCCGGAGCTGGTACTTCGGATACATAAGGACTATCTGGAGGCTGGGGCGGATATCATCCGTACAAATACTTTTGCCATAAATTCTGTGGTGTTGCCGAATTACAAGCAGGACAGCCGGGAACAGCTGCTGCGTCTGGCATGCCGGATTGCAAAGCAGGCAGTGTCGGAGGAAAAGGAGCGTACCGGCAGGGACTGCTTTGTGGCTGCGGATATTGGACCGGTTTCCGGGGCAAAGGAGCGGACGGAGGAGGAAATTCTGGCAGAATATTTCCGGATGTGTGATGTGTTTTTGGAAGAAGAAATGGAGATTTTCTGGCTGGAAACCTTTCCATCCACGGACTATGTGCCGCAGATTCTTGCGTATATTAAGGAAAAAGCACCGGAAAGCTTCTGCTCTGTCAGCTTTTGTATCAATAAAAACGGGTTTACCACTGCCGGACAAAAGGCAGAGAAATTACTGTTTTCTGAAGCGGTGGCACAGGCGGACGCAGTTGGCTTTAACTGCGGTATCGGTTCGGTGCATTTAAAGTCGGTGCTTGCAAAGTGTAAGCTGCCGAAGGACTGCTTTGTACTGGCAGCGCCGAATGCCGGCTATGCAGAAGCTTTTTCCAGCCGGGCGGCATTCTTAAATTCTGCTGGGTATTTTGGGGATAACATGGCGCAGATAGCAGAGCTTGGTGTGGATATCTTAGGCGGCTGCTGTGGCACAATGCCATCCTTTATCCGGGAGATGAAAAAGAAAATTTCCGGGAAGATAGAAGGTCAGAGAATTTCCAGGAAAGAGTACCAGAAGAGTCAGGAAGATTCTTTGGAGCAGCAGAAGTCCGGACAAAGGGAGAATTCCTTCAAAGAGAAGCTCCTGCGTGCTGAAAAAGTCATTGCCGTAGAGCTGGACCCGCCGTTCAATGCGGATGGGGCAAAGCTGCTTTCCTGTGCGGAAACACTTTCCAGGTATCCGGTGGATGTACTGACTTTTGCGGATTCCCCGATGGGACGCAGCCGGGCAGATTCCACACTGACTGCACTGCATATCAGCAGACAGACCGGACTGCAGGTAATTCCGCACCTGAGCTGTCGTGACCGGAATGTTATTGCCATGCGGTCTCTGCTGCTGGGTGCCCATATGAACGGGCTGCGGAACCTGCTTATTGTTACCGGAGACCCGGTACCTGGAGATGACCGGAAAACAGTGACAGGAGTATTTGATTACAATTCCATTCGTTTTATGAAGTATGTTTCGGAAATGAATGGGGAATTGTTCCCGGAAGACGGTTTCTTTTTTGGTGGGGCGTTAAATTATAATTACCCGAACGGAGAAAAGGTTGCTGAGCGGATGGAAAAGAAAATGGCAGCAGGATGTTCCTTTTTCCTGACCCAGCCGATATTTTCAGATACGGATGTGGAACGGATTGCCTGGCTGAGGGAGCGCACCGGAGCAAAGATTCTGGCGGGAATTTTACCTCCGGTCAGCTTAAAAAATGCCAGCTTCATCCGCAATGAAATGGCGGGAATGAATGTGCCGGATGAGATTATGGCACGTTACCATGCGGATATGACGAGGGAAGAGGGAGAAGCAGCCGGAGCAGAGATTGCGAAGGAACTGATGGAGAAGCTGGACCCGTATGTGGATGGCTATTATTTTATGCTGCCGTTTAACCGTGTCAGCCTGATTGAGCGTATTTTTTCCAGAAAGTGAAAAACAAATCCGGAACGGATATATGCCGGATTCAGAATAATGAGAAAGAAAATGAGGATAGTGTATGACAAAACAGGAATTTAAAACTTTATGTGAAAGCAGAATTATTGTATTGGATGGTGCCACGGGTACAAATTTACAGAAAGCAGGCATGCCGACCGGTGTCTGCCCGGAGCAGTGGATTTTAGAAAATAAAGAAGCAGTGAAGGAACTTCAGACCGCTTTTCTGGCAGCAGGAACCGATATTTTATATGCGCCAACCTTCTCTGCCAACAGAATCAAGCTGGCGGAATATGGTTTGCAGGACAGGCTGGCAGAAATGAATACAGAACTGGTGCAGCTTTCCAAAGAGATTGTGAAGGAATACGAAGCAAAGAATGGCAGTACATCCGGCAGTCATTATGTGGCGGGGGATCTTACCATGACCGGGGAACTGTTATATCCAGTTGGAAAGCTGATGTTCGAAGAACTGGTGGAGGTTTACAAGGAACAGGTGAAAGTGCTGGCAGAGGCTGGTGTAGACTTATTTGTTGTGGAGACAATGATGAGTCTGCAGGAGTGCCGTGCGGCGGTGCTTGCAGTAAAAGAAACCTGCAATCTTCCGGTGATGGTGACACTGACCTTTGCCGGAGATAATAAGACAATGTATGGAACGACACCGGAGGCGGCAGTGGTGGTGTTACAGTCCCTCGGGGCAGATGCGGTAGGTGTGAACTGTTCTGCCGGACCGGACACCATGGTGCCTGTGATTGAACGGATGGCAGCTGTGGCAGAAATTCCGGTGATTGCAAAGCCAAACGCTGGCATGCCGGTTCTGGTGGATGAGAAAACGGTGTATGAAATGACTCCGGAAGAATTTGCCGGACATATGGAAGTATTGTTGAATGCCGGAGCAGGTATTTTAGGAGGCTGCTGTGGTTCCGAGCCATCACACATTGCAGCAGTAAAGAAAATGAGTGAAGGAAAGACACCACGAAAGCCACAGGCACACAGGTCTATTCTTGCGACAGAGAGGGAAGCATTCCCGATTGATTTGGACGGACAGTTCCGTGTCATTGGGGAACGCATTAATCCGACCGGAAAGAAAGCACTGCAGGCAGAACTCCGTGAGGGAAAAATGGATTTAGTGCTCCAGTATGCGAAAGAACAGGAAGAAGCAGGAGCGTATATTCTGGATGTCAATGCCGGAATGCCTGGAATTGATGAAAAGGAACGTCTGATTCAGATTGTGTATGAAATGATGCAGAATACCTCCCTGCCATTGGCGATTGACTCCAGTCATGTGGATGTCATTGAAGAGGCACTCCGCATTTATCCGGGCCGTGCTCTTGTAAATTCCGTTTCCTGTGAACAGGAAAAAATGGAACAGCTGCTGCCAATTGTAAAGAAGTATGGTGCCATGTTTATTCTGCTGCCATTGTCGGAACACGGCCTGCCAAAGGATCAGGAGGAAAAACGTCAGTTTATTCATACCGTGATGGATGCGGCACTGGAGCTTGGTTTACAGAAGGAAGATATTGTGGTGGACGGTCTGGTGAATACCATCGGTGCAGGAAAAAATGCAGGAAAAGAAACGCTGGCGACGATCCGTTACTGTAAGGAAGAATTAGGAGTTGCCACAAGTATTGGTTTGTCCAACATTTCTTTCGGACTTCCGGCAAGGGGATTTGTCAATACTGCATTTTTAACGATGGCGATTGCATCAGGGCTTACGATGGCGATTGCAAATCCATGCCAGAAAATGACCATGCAGTATATGCTGGCAGCAGATCTTCTGATGGGAAAAGAAGGGGCAGATCTTGCCTTTATTGAAGCGGCACCGGAGATGGTGGATACTTCAAAAACAGCGGCAGGACCACAGGAAGGAAAACCGGGCACGATAGGAAGTGCAGCCTCCGGTTCCAGTCAGCAGTCAGACTGTACGACAGACCTGTTCCAGGCAGTATTAAAAGGAAACAAGCGCAGCATTCTTACTCTGACCGAAGCTGCCCTTGCTGACACTTCCTATGGAGCCTCTGAACCGGAGCGTGCCAATAAAATTTTGAATGAGGATTTGATTCCTGCCATTAACAGGGTTGGTGAACTGTTTGAACAGAAGAGGTATTTCCTTCCACAGCTGATTGCTTCCGCAGAGACCATGGAGATGTCCATGAAACGTCTGGAACCGCTGCTGATGACAGGAGACGGACAGAAACGGGGCAGAGTGGTTATTGCGACGGTTAAGGGAGACATTCACGATATTGGAAAAAATCTGGTGGCGCTGATGTTAAAGAATTACGGCTTTGAGGTAATTGACATGGGCAAGGATGTAGAGTCTGTGGATATTATTGAAAAGGCGAAGGAAGTACAGGCGGATATTATTGCCTTGTCTGCCCTTATGACAACGACCATGACCCGCATGAAAGAAGTAGTGGAATTAAAAAACGAAGCAGGTCTTGATGCAAAAGTAATTATTGGCGGAGCGGTAATTACAGAAGAGTATGCAGGGGAGATTGGAGCTGATGGCTATTCCAGGGATGCCCAGGAAGCAGTGAAAACGGCAATTGCCCTGACAAAAACGGAATAGTTAGGAAAAATATATAGACAAATTTCCGGAAATGAGGTAAAATTTAGGCAGTATTACCAAAAAAACAGGTGTAAGGAGACACAGACTATGAAGCAACAGAAGAGTGAGAAACTGAAGAATCTCAAAGTGGGAAAGAAACTTCAGAAAGCATTTTATGGTTTTATTAAAATGTTTGTCATTGCCATTGTTGTGGCACTTGCCGGAATTGCCATGATTAATGCAAATGTAAACCGGTTTTATAATGAATCCTATGAAAACATGCAGCTGCAGCTGGAAATCAGACGGGATATCCAGCTGGTAGATAAATATGTTCTGTGGTCCATTACACTGACAGACAGTGCAGAACAGCAGAAAAAGATGGAAGAAGCCAATGGGTATCTGGAGCGTCTGCGTCAGAATGTGTCTGCCCTGCAGGAAAGCTTCAGCGATAAAGAAATGACTGCACAGCTGAAGACAGCATGGGAGAATCTGGAGGGACAGAGAAATACTATTATCAGTACAGCGTCTGCTGGAAAAAGTGACGAGGCATTCCAGTTGTATAATGGAACTTATGCGGAAATGACGGAAACAATCCAGAATATTCTGATTCAGATTGGAGAGTCTGCGGATGCACAGGCAGCAACCGCTTATGAAAGAATTGGCTCCCTGGTATCCATGGTAGTGGTGGGGATGCTGATCATTGGCGTAATCAGTGTAATCAACTGCTTAAAGACAACGAAGGTGAATACTGCCCTGATTGTAGAACCGATTCATGAACTGCAGTCTGCGGCCCAGAAACTAAAATGCGGAGAACTGGATGCAGAAATTACCTATGTCAGTGAAGATGAACTGGGAGATCTGGCAGAGAATTTCCGGGAAGCCTGTGCAAAGATGAGAACCATCATTCAGGATGTGGGACAGCTGTTAAGTCAGATGGCAGAAGGCCGTTTCAATGTGGATACTGCGATAGAGCAGGATTATGTTGGTAATTTCAGAGCACTGCTTGACAGTATCCGTGCCATGGAGGTTCAGTTAAATGATGCTCTTGGACAAATCAATACGGCATCCGGACATATTATGACCGATTCCGGCACACTGGAAAAGAGTGCCCAGTCCATGGCGGTAGGTGCGGCAGAGCAGGCAGAAGCGGTGGAAAATCTTCTGGCAACCATCAGTAATGTAACAGGTATTGCCGAAGACGGAGCTTCCAATGCAGTAAAGGCAGCAGCTTCCGCGAAGGAATCTGCACAGAATGCAGACAAGAGCCGGGATGAAATTAACAAGCTGACGGAGGCAATGGAACGTATTAACATTACTTCCAGGGAAATTGAAAATATTATTGCTGCGATTGAAGATATTGCGGAACAGACCAATCTGTTGTCACTGAATGCTTCCATCGAAGCGGCAAGAGCCGGAGAAGCAGGAAGAGGTTTTGCAGTGGTAGCAGACCAGATTGGCAAGCTGGCTTCAGACAGTGCCCAGTCTGCAGTGAACACAAGGGAACTGATTGGAAAATCCCTGGAAGAAATTGAAAATGGCAACCGGATTGTAGACAATACCATGGAGACAATCAGCTCGATTCTGGAAAGCATGGAACAGTTTTCCGGTATGGCATCGGGAATGGCGGAATCATCCAAATCCCAGGCAGAGCTGTTAAAGCAGATTGAAAGCGGTGTGGAACAGATTTCCGCAGTAGTGGAAAATAATTCTGCCACTGCCCAGGAAACTTCCGCAATCAGTGAAGAACTTTCTTCCCAGGCACAGAATCTGGAAAAGATGGTTGCGGTATTTGAACTGAAAAATGAATAACCAATAAAGAAAAAGAGGCTGTTGCATACATTTATGTGACAGCCTTATCTGCATGTAATTGTTTTGACGAACAATAGAAGATGTGGTAAAATGAACATATTGAGAAATATTTTGCAGGAAGCTGCGTGGGTGCAGCAGAAAAGGAGAAGGGTATGGAATATAGAACGTTAGACAAGCTTGGAATCAAAACATCTTTACTGGGATTTGGCTGTATGCGTTTTCCAACAACAGCAGATGGCAGAATCGACGAAGCAAGGGCACAGCAGATGCTGGATGAGGCTTATGCTGCCGGAATTAATTATTTTGATACGGCATTCCCATATCACAATGGAGAAAGCGAACCGTTTGTAGGAAAGGCAATGAAGAAGTATCCCCGTGACAGCTTTTACTTTGCAACGAAGCTTCCCTGCTGGGATGTGAAGGTAAGAGAGGATGCTACCAGAATTTTTAATTTGCAGTTAGAGCATTTACAGTCGGATTATGTGGATTTTTATCTCCTGCATGCCCTGAATAAGGAACGTTTCCATGAAATGTGTGACCTTGGTGTGGTAGAGGATATGGTAGAATTAAAAAAACAGGGAAAAATTAAATATCTTGGATTCTCCTTCCACGATGATTATGAAGCTTTTGAAGAAATTCTGACGTACCGTGACTGGGATTTCTGCCAGATTCAGTACAACTACATGGACACCAATGAACAGGCCGGTGACAGGGGGTATGCGCTTTGTGAGAAGCGGAATGTGCCAATTGTGATTATGGAGCCGGTAAAGGGTGGTGCCCTGGCTTCTTATGCGCCGGAAGTGGAGGAAATGTTTAAGACAGTTCGTCCGGACAAGAGCATTGCGTCCTGGGCGCTGCGCTGGGTAGCAGGCAAGCCGCAGATTAAGGTTGTGTTAAGCGGTATGTCCACGGAAGAACAGGTGAAGGACAATCTGGCTACCTTTGGAAACTTTGAACCATTATCGGAGGAAGAACTGGCAACCGTGGACAAGGTAGTAAAGGAAGTCAACTCCAGAATTAAGAACGGATGTACCGCCTGCCGTTATTGTATGCCATGTCCGTTTGGGGTGAATATTCCGAAAAATTTTGCCATCTGGAATACTTATGGAATGTATAATAATGCGGGAGAAGCAAAGAACCGCTACTTTAACCAGATGAAAGAAGAAGAGAGAGCCAGCCAGTGCCAGTCCTGTGGAGCTTGTGAAGCAGTCTGTCCACAGAAACTGCCAATCCGGGAACATCTGGCACAGATAGCGGAACTGATGGGAAAACTTTAATCAGCAGAGGCAGTGTTTTAGAGAAGGAATTATAAAAAACGGCACCGGTATGTAGGAAATACAGCATGCCGGTGCCGTAAATTTGTGAATCGTTACAGTTATTTTAATTTAAGCAGTTCTTTGACCGATTCTACCACATCATCACAATGATACGGAAACTGTTCACGTATTTCCTGTATGGCGTTGTTCATTACATAACCGTATTTAACGGCAGAAAGCATTTCCAGGTCATTATAGTTGTCACCAAACGCGGCACATTCTTCGGGAAGGATGCCAAGTGCTGTAATCAATTCACTCAGTGCCCGCCCTTTATTGACATCCGGAGCAACAAAGTCCAGCCAGCCATGCCCCGAAATGGTGCATTTTGCCTTGTCCTGGTGACGTTCGATTAATTCCGGTCCATGTCCCCCGGCAATGCCCGTCAGTTCAAAGACCGAAACTTTATAAAATGGTTCCGGATGATCTTCCGGGGCAGAAATTACCTGTACATCATTTTTGACGTGGTTCACCATACGGTCTAAAAAGGCTTCTGTTTTTGGAATAAGATAAGTGCTTTTCTGACCGGAAATCTGCAGTTCACAGCCTGGCAGGTTTAAAATATCGTGACTGATGGCAAGGGCAGAGTCCCGTTCCATCGGGTGGCTGACCAGCAGCCTGTCCTGATAAAAGACAAGAGAGCCGTTTTCACAGACGAAGGCCATATGCTTCGAAGCAGAGCCAAACAGACGGACAAGATTTGGATATTGTCTGCCGCTGGCAGCAACAAAAAGTACATTGTGTTTAGTGGCAAGTGTTTCAATAAATGGAATAACATGGGGCGGCAGGCTCTGTGCTCCGTTCTGGAGCAGGGTGCCGTCCAGGTCACTGGCAATTAATCGTATCATAAAAGTTCCTCGGTTTCTATTCGTATTATAATGTTCTGGAGGCAGAAGTGTGTGGAAGTCATTGCATAATATGACTCTGAATCCGCTGCATAATCATTTCCAGGGCAACGTGGTTCTGTCCGCCCTCCGGCACGATAATGTCTGCGTATTTTTTACTTGGTTCCACAAACTGTTCGTGCATTGGTTTTACTGTGTTCAGATACTGCGTAATGACGGATGTTAAACTGCGTCCCCGTTCTTCCACATCCCGCCGGATACGGCGAAGTATCCGGACATCGGCATCCGTATCCACAAAAATTTTGATATCCAGCAGGTCCGTCAGTTCTTTACATTCAAAAATCAGGATTCCTTCCACAATCATGACTTTGTTTGGATGGATGGTGATGGTTTCTTTGGAACGGTTATGGGCAGAAAAATCATACACCGGACAGATAATGTCTTCACCGTTTCTGAGCCTGCGTACATGCTCAATCATCAGATCCGTGTCAAAGGCATTGGGATGGTCGTAGTTTAAATGGGTGCGTTCTTCATAGGTCATTTCATCATGGGCTTTGTAATAATTGTCATGCATGAGTACCGTAACATTTTCACCGAAGTATTCCTTAATCCGTCTGGTCAGGGTGGATTTCCCACTGCCTGTACCGCCGGCAATTCCAATCATTAAAATATCAGACATCAGTACCTCCCTTTCGGATAAGCCGGGTTCAACACATCCATTATAACGAAATTGGAACAGAAGTCAAGATTTCATGTGGCTGGTAACTTGACAACCCTTGTCGAAAACGGTACTATGGAAGTAAGACTGTATTCCAGATGTAAAAGTACAGGAAAGTTACAGGAAATTGCAGAACCGGGAGGCGGAACATGGCGGGAACAATACTGGAAAAAAGAGAATTATACATAAATGTGGAAGTAAAGGAAGGTCTGGCAGAAGAAATTTATCTGTATCAGGCAGACTTTTATCGTGACCGGACCTGTCAGACAAGGGAAATGATATTTCAGAAGGAAGACAGGGCAAAGGAAGAAGGACGGCAGGAGGATACGCCGGATGGAAGAGCGGAAACAACACCAGGAGTACTGGAGCAGTTTAAAGAAAAATGGGAACTGCTCTGCAGGGAAGAGGTGCCGACAGAATGTTTTGCAGCCGATGCAGGAAGGGCAATGGATTATGTATTTGAGCCGCTTATGAAAAAATATCCGGGCTGCAAAGTGATACCGGAGTTATGGGCAGGCCGGGAGTTTCTTCATGACTGCATCAGCATGGGCCGGGTAGTTTCCATGTCAGCATTTGATGAAGAGAAATATTTATCAGCAGAAATCTGCAGAAAAATAAAAGAACGGTATCATGAGTATGTGGATGAAATAAAGAAAGAAAGACCGGAACATATATTTATCCGGCAGGCGGTAGTGGATGATATGGCGGTATTCCAGCTGTTTATTACCGATGCACAGTACAGAATCCAGAAGCAGGTTATGCTGCATCATACCATGAAGGAAGAAACGCTGGCGGTACGTTTCCGGGAGATTCTGTCCCTGTATCCGGAAGCAGATGTGATTGTGGATGCCGGAACACCGGAACTGTACCGGTTGTTTCACAATATGAACCAGTTTATGAGTGTGGAAAGCGGCAGAATTCTGTTTTCACTGGAAAGTATGCTGGCAGCACTTGGAAAGCGTCCGGAGTGTACTGACATTATAAAGACCTATCTTCTGTATGTGAAGAATCAGGAGGAAATGCGGCACGGAAATTTCTTCCCGGACCGTTTGTACAGTATTCACAGTTTTTACCTGCCGGTGCAGTTGTCCGGTGAGGCTGCCTGGACCAGCCAGTTCCGTAAAAATCTGATGTGGCAGCAGGAAGGCAGGGAATGTTACTGTATTTCCATGGAAGGGGAAAGAGAAGGAAAATATGTGGTAAAGGCCGGAAAAGAACAGTTTGGATTAAAACTCCGGAAAATTTCCATACACCGTTATCTGAAACGGTATGCGGTACTCCGGCTGGATGTGGAAAATTATTATTATCCGGGAGAAGAGGACAGGGAGCGTATTAATCAGCTGGCAGCATGTCTTATACCGGATGGAGAGCCGGGGGGTGCGGAACAGATTGAAATCAAAGTGAAGGATACACAGCAGAGTTATGCGTTCTCCACTGCCCCGGTGGAAGGAGAAGCGGTTGAATTGTGGCCGAATGCGCTGATGCAGATGGGCGGAAAAAAGGAGAAAAAAAAGAAAGGCAGGAGCGATCTGGTTTTATATCCGATGAAGGAATATCTGTACTGCGTGGAAGCACAGGAAGTCCGGGACGAGGAACAGCTGATCCAGACCGCGTTAATCCGGGATGGAGTATTTCGTAAAATCGAGGATGCCCTGGCAAAGGCAATCCGTCCGGAGAATGGCGACCGTCCGTCAGGCAGTCTGTTGAAGAGACAGAAACAGGAAATTAAGGCATTGTTTGAAATATACCGGTATATGATGGTTTCCTTTGGAGAAAACTTTGAAACTGCCCAGAGAGCAGAACTGAAACCTGTCTGGCAGCAGACGGAACAGAGACTGGGGACAACGGCAGTGACAGAACGTCTGCAGAAAAAATTTGCCTTGTTTTTCTGATTTGACAAAAATATAACAATACCTTATAATTTATTAGAGCGTGTTTGCAATCAAACACGCTCCAGGATAGGAAAGTCTGTGAAAAATGGTTTTCCGGTGGATACAGTTTTAAGAAGGGGTGTTGTTCATCATGCATACAAAGAATATTTCTACGGCGGTAATCAAGCGTCTGCCGCGGTATTACAGATATCTTGGAGAACTGCTGGCTCATGATGTGGTCCGGATTTCTTCCAAAGAATTAAGTGAAAAGATGGGAGTAACTGCGTCACAGATTCGTCAGGACCTGAATAACTTTGGCGGGTTCGGACAGCAGGGATATGGGTATCAGGTAGAATATCTTTACACGGAAATTGGTAAAATTTTAGGGCTGGACAAGAAGAATAAGCTGATTATTCTTGGTGCCGGAAATCTTGGTATGGCTTTGACGAACTCCACGGGTCTTCAGAAACGCGGCTTTGAAATTATTGGTATTTTTGATGTAAATCCGCAGGTGGTTGGCAAAAAGGTACGTGATATTGAGATTTACCATGTGGATACACTGGAATCGTTTTTAAAAGAACATGAAGTGGATATGGCAGCGCTTACAGTGCCAAAAGCGGTGGCTCCGGCACTGGCAGCAGATGTAGTAAAGTGGGGAGTAAAGGCAATCTGGAATTTTGCGCCGACGGATCTGCATCTGCCGTCCGATGTAGTACAGGAAAATGTACATCTGACGGAAAGTTTAATGCGCCTGTCGTATAAGAAAAAAGCAGCAGAAGAGGAAAAAAAGTGATTTATGGAATAGGGACGGATCTGATTGAAGTGGAGCGGATTCGCAGAGCTTACGAAAAAGAATCGTTCCGGAAAAAAATATATACGGAGCAGGAACAACAGTTGATAGCAGAGCATGCCCAGAAGGCGGCAGGAAATTTTGCGGTAAAGGAATCGGTGGCAAAAGCATTTGGCACCGGATTTGGGAAAATTTCCCCGATTGATATTGAGGTGCTGCGGGAGAGTTCCGGCCGGCCTTATGTGGTGCTGCATGGTCCGGCAGAGAAACTTGCCAGAGCAGAGGGCATTCTGCATGTGCATGTGTCCATCTCAAATCTTAAGGAGTATGCGATGGCTTATGTAGTAATGGAGGCTTAGAAAGAAAATGAAATACGCACTTGGTTCAGGTCAGATGAAAGCAATAGACCGGTACACCATCGAGACAATAGGGATTCCATCCTGTGTTCTGATGGAAAAGGCTGCCATGGCGGTTGTGCGTCATACAAAGGAATTGTGTTCCGGTAAGGATAGAATTCTGGCAGTCTGCGGGTACGGCAACAATGGTGGTGACGGTATCGCGGCGGCCAGAATTTTGCATATGGAAGGCTATTCTGTGGCGGTTTATATGGCTGGAGATAAAAATAAAGCAACAAAGGAAACAAAGCAGCAGTTAAAAATTGCAAGAAAATTAGGTATTCCAATGATTCGCAAAGTGAAGTGGGAGGAATATACTATAATTATCGACGCTGTGTTTGGCATTGGACTTACCAGAATGGTGACAGGAGAATTCCGTAAGCTGATTGAGTCCATCAACCAGGCAGGAAAAAAAGTAGTGTCGGTTGATGTGCCGTCCGGTGTCTGTGCAGATGATGGTAAGATACTTGGTATTGCAGTGAATGCGGATATTACGGTGACTTTCGGTTATCAGAAGACAGGATGTCTGCTCTTTCCTGGTTCAGAGGCTGCCGGAAAGGTTTATGTAGAGGATATCGGCTTTGCCAATGGCGGGCTTTCAGAGCCGCCGACCCGCTTTTATTTTGATGAATCGCCGGCGGAATTACTGCCGGTGCGCAAGAAAAATTCAAATAAAGGGACGTATGGCAGGGTACTGATAATTGCCGGTTCGAAAAATATGTCCGGTGCGGCATATTTTGCAGCAACAGCGGCTTACCGCATGGGTTCCGGTCTGGTGCGTATTCTGACAGCAAACGAAAACCGGGAGATTCTGCAGCGTCAGATTCCGGAGGCAGTCCTTACAACGTATGAAACGCTGGAGGATGGAATTTCACCGCAGGATGCGGAAAGTATCAAGGAGGCAGTTGCTTGGGCGAGTGTCATTGTGCTGGGGCCGGGACTTGGCATGTCTGCCATGAGTGCCCGGATTGTGAATTATGTAATTTGTGAATGTAAAGTGCCATTAGTGATTGATGCGGATGGACTGAATATTATTTCCCGTCTGGTAACGGAAAAAGTCCCGAAAGAAGAAGGAGTGGAAGGCAGAATCCGCTACATTGCGGAATTGCTGCCTGCAGGTACGATTCTGACACCGCATAAAAAAGAATTGTCAGTACTGACCGGCATTCCTCTGGCAGACCTGGTCGGATGTCTTATTGACAGCAGTGCGCCTTGCACGTATAATAATGAATTGATTTATGTAAAAAAAGATGTGAGAACCATAGTGTCCTTTGGAAATTCCGACTATATTAATGTAACCGGGAATGACGGCATGGCAACCGCAGGCAGCGGTGATGTGCTGGCAGGGATGATTGCCGGAATGCTGGCGCAGGGAGAAATACCGAAAATGGCTGCAATGACAGGCTGTTACCTGCATGGAATGGCAGGTAATGCGGCAGCGCAGAAAAAAGGACCACGTTCCATGCTGGCCAGTGACATTCTGGAAGCCATTCCGGAGGTACTGTGCAGGCAGTAACATACGATATGGTATTTTGTGCAGGAAGCAGAAAGGAGTTTTAAACAAAACTTGGAACCAGAACTTGAATATTTTCGTGTTTATGCAAACATTTCCCTGGATGCCATCCGGGATAATATAAAAAAAGGCAGGGCGCTGCTGGCTCCCGGAACAAAAATGCTGGGTGTGGTAAAAGCAGATGCGTATGGTCATGGTGCAGTGCCGGTAGCAAAGGCGATTGATGATCTGGTAGATGCTTTTGGTGTGGCAATGCCGGAAGAAGGAGTGGAACTTAGGAAGGCGGGACTGACCAGGCCGATTGTTATTTTAGGTTATACGGCACCACAGATGGCGGAACTGGCCATACGGTATGATATTACCATGGCGGTGTTCCAGTCAGAGACTGCCAGGTGCTACAATGAAGTGGCAGAGAAACTTAATAAAAAGGCGAAGGTGCACATTAAGCTTGACACCGGCATGAGCAGGATTGGTTACCTGTGCTGTGAGGAAAGTCTGGATGATATCGAAAAAATTGCCGCCCTTTCCAATGTGGAAATTGACGGAATGTTTACCCATTTTTCCAAAGCAGATGAGCTGGATAAAACTTTTGCCAGAAACCAGTTTAAAAAATATATGGAGTTTGCGGACGCACTGGAGAAAAGGGGAATCTCCCTCCCATGTAAACATGTCTGCAATAGTGCCGGTATAATTGACATTCCGGAAGGAGACCTTGACATGGTGCGTTTTGGTGTGACAATGTATGGCATGTACCCGACCGATGAGGTGACCAAGGAGCGTATGCCGGTGGCACCTGCCATGGAGGTAAAAACGCATATTTCTTATATCAAAACATTACCTGCCGGAGTTGGTATCGGTTACAGCGGCACGTTTGTAACAGAAAAGGAAACGAGAGTGGCAACTCTTTCGGTAGGATATGGAGACGGTTATCCAAGAGGATTGTCCAATGCGGGCCGTGTGCTGATTCATGGAAAATCCGCACCGGTTCTTGGAAGAATCTGTATGGATCAGTGTATGGTGGATGTGAGTGATATCCCGGAGGCGAAGCAGGGGGATGTGGCAACCCTGATGGGCAGGGATGGAGATGATTTTATTTCCGCAGAGGAAATCGGTGCAACGGTCGGCAATTCCTTTCATTACGAGGTAGTCTGTGATATCAGCAAGCGGGTGCCGCGTATTTATTACAGGGATGGAAAAATTGTTGAGATAAAGAGTTATCTTCCAAGAGAATAATTTTTGTAAAAACACTGAAAGTTACGGAATACGTATGGAAAAAGCAGGGAATACTAGAAAACATAAAGCAGGCTGCTAATACCAAAAAACGGAGTGTGAATTTCAGTGGTGATTCGAAGAGGAGATATTTATTATGCAGATTTAAGACCGGTGGTTGGTTCTGAGCAGGGCGGCATCCGTCCGGTACTTGTTGTCCAGAATGATGTAGGCAACAGGCACAGCCCGACGGTCATAGTAGCGGCAATTACAAGTAAAATGCACAAGGCAAAGCTGCCAACGCATATTGAATTGCCGAAAAAATATGGAATTGAAAAAGATTCTGTGATATTATTGGAGCAGGTCCGGACGATTGACAAGTCAAGACTCCGGGAAAAGGTTTGTCATCTTGACCAGGAGATTCTGTCAAGTGTAAATCAGGCATTACTGGTAAGCTTTGCGCTGGATACATAATCCTGGACAATGGTTTTTACGAAAAAGGAGAAAAGAGTTTTTATGGACAGTATTCCCATACGTGGAGTGATATGGCTGGTTGTTTTTTTGATTCTGAATGCGGTGGCAGAGGCTATGGTCACGGCATTTGAGAATGTCAGCGAATTAAGTGTGGAAAAGAGAAAGGAACGGGGCAGCAGAAAAGCCGGACTGGTACAGTATCTGATGGAACATCACCGGCGTTATGTAACGGTGACGGACCTGCTGGGGCTTCTTGCAGTTTCCGGTATGGCTGTGGTGTATTATGCAGATTTTCTGCCATATTTAAAAAACGTACTGCAGAGATATTTTGGGGAACAGAAGCAGATACTCTGGGGAAGTTGTCTGGTACTGATTACCCTGGCGGTGGTGCTGCTGGCAGAACTTTTTACTGTTAAGCTTCCGAAAAAAGTGGCGTATAAGCATGCAGAAGGTTTTGCATTTGCTTTTGCTGGAATTCTCAGGTTTTGTACCGTACTGTTAGGTCCGGCAGCCTGGATTTTGGAAGCAGTTACCGTGGGCATATTAAAAATGTTTCATATTAAGGCTTCCGAACTGGAAGATGTTGTGACGGAAGAAGAACTGATTTCTACGGTGACAGAAGCACAGGAAAATGGTGTTCTGGAGGCGGAAGAAGCAGAAATGATTCACAATATTTTTGATTTTGATGCCAAGGAAGTCAAAGACATTATGACGCACCGTAAAAATATGATTGCAGTGGATGCAGAGCTGACTCTGGAAGAAGCAATGAAGTTTATGCTAAGTGCGGCTTACTCCCGTTTTCCGGTATATGAAGAGTCTGTAGAAAATATTATTGGTATTCTGCATTTGAAGGATGTACTGAAAGTATATATTTCGGGCGATAAGGGAAAGATGAAGCAGAGGAAGGTCCGCAGTATTACGAGAAAACCTTATTTTGTGCCGGATACCCAGAGTATTGATGTGCTGTTTCATGATATGCAGAAAAAGAAAATCCACATGGCCTTTGCCATTGACGAATATGGACAGACAGCAGGTCTTGTTACCATGGAAGATGTGCTGGAAGAAATAGTGGGTGACATTCAGGACGAATATGACAGCGAAGAAGAAGATATTTTAGTGGAAGCAGAAAATGTGTATCTGGTGAAAGGTGTAACCAGTCTGGCAGACTTATCTGAGGTACTGGAACTGGATATGACAGAAGATTTTGATACCCTGAATGGTCTGATGGTTGCAGAACTTGGTCACATTCCGGCAGAAGGAGAGCAGTTTGTCATGAAATACCTCAACTGTCAGATGGAAATTGTTGAGGTGAAAAACAAGATGATTGCCATGGCGAGAATTACAAAATTGCCGGAGAAAATAGAAACAACAGAGGAAAAAGCTGAGTAAATGCAGGAGAAAAAAGAAAATGAAAATTACGGTTTTATGTGTAGGAAAAGTAAAAGAAAAATATTTCACTGGCGCCATCGAAGAGTATTCCAAACGTCTGTCCCGGTACTGTAAGCTGGAAATCATTGAGGTGGCGGACGAAAAGACACCGGATGGTGCTTCGGAGGCTCTGGAAGAACAGATAAAACAGAAGGAAGCAGAGCGTCTGATGAAATATATCCCGGAGGATGCGTATGTATTTGTACTGGCAATCCTGGGAAAGCAGCTGACCAGTGAAGAACTTTCGGAAAAAATGGAAGAACTGGGTGTCAGAGGCACCAGCCATATGGTGTTTGTGATTGGTGGTTCCCTGGGACTGGCAGAGTGTGTGAATAAGCGGGCGGATTATTTGCTGAGCTTTTCTAAAATGACATTTCCACATCAGTTGATGCGGGTGGTTCTGCTGGAACAGATTTACAGAGGATACCGGATTATGATGGGGGAACCGTATCATAAATAGGGTACAGGGTAAAACAGAAGTGTAAGAAAGCGTTGAAAGGGTGGTAAATGTCCATCCTTTTAATTATTGTGGGGCACTTGGCAAGTCGATGGTCGGCAGGTGGGAGACAGGTGGTTTTTGTGTATGATTGTGCTGATTTTACAATTTCTATCAGATGTGATACGGTTTTTCTACTGAGGAAGCACTACTGTATAGTTGCTGAAAAAAGTAGTATACTGAGGAAATTCCTCAGTGGAGTACACAGAGGAATTGATTTTTAAGGGAAACTGGTGTGTTTTATAATGCTGTGTTAACGAAAGAAAGTCTTGACAATGTGTTCTATACAAAAAATGGATTTAAAAAGTTCGAGGCTGAAGAATATGTGCAAATGGGAAAAGAAGCCGGTTTTAGTCATATTTCCATTTCGCCATTAGGCAATAAATATGGAATGCTAATTGAGTATAAGAAATAACTTTACTAGAGAATTATTTAGAATTCATACGCCGAAAACCTTGATTTTAAGCGGATGCTACGGAAAGTAGCGTCCGTTTTTTTGTATTTGTAAACAAGTGTTGGTGGTGCTACCCCCTCGTTTTGTGTAATGTGTGGGTGTAAATCAAAACGCTGACGGAGGTACTACTATGAGCAACAAAAAAGAAATCATAATCAAAGTAACGAAACTTAAAAAGAGTTTTAGCACAGGTGACACAGAACAGACAATTTTTGAAAATCTGGACCTTAATATATATAAGGGTGACTTTACAGTAATTATGGGTAGTTCGGGTGCAGGCAAGTCTACGCTGATGTATTCACTTTCCGGGATGGATCGACCAACATCGGGTGAGATTGTTTGGGACGGCAAAACGATTACATCTTTAAATGATGATAAACTGGCAATTTTCAGACGAAAGAATTGTGGATTTGTTTTCCAGCAGATTTATCTTCTGGATAAAATGAGCCTTATGGATAATGTGCTTACAGCGAGTGCATTGTCAGAAGCGAGTAAGAAGGATTCGGTGAAATATGCTAACGAGCTTTTTGCTCTTGTTAATATTCCAGAGATAACAAGTAAAAAGTTCCCATCTCAGGTGTCGGGCGGTGAGGCTCAACGGGCTGGCATTGTAAGGGCGGTTATAAATAAACCTAAGATTCTCTTTGCTGACGAGCCAACAGGGGCACTGAACTCAAATAACTCAATAGCAGTTCTGGATGTTTTTACAAAGCTTCATGATGCTGGTCAGAGCATTATTATGGTAACTCACGACAAAAAAACAGCCTTACGAGGCAACCGTGTGTTGTATGTTAAGGACGGTAAAATCTATGGTGAGTGCGACTTGGGAGTTTACACAAATGATAGTAAAGACCGTGAAGCGAAGCTAAACAACTTTTTAACGGAGATGGGATGGTAATATGAATAAAATAGCAAATCAGATTTTATACAACTTAAAAAAGGAGAAATCCTCCTTTATATCTTTTGGCATTATCATTCTGATAATTGCTCTGATATTAAATTGTGCGGCGGTTTTGCTGCGTCAGGTAGATAGTGCTTATGATGCTAAGTTTGAAAAGTTAAGCACCGCAATGATTAACGCAATTGTTCCTGAGATCCAGAACAACAGTGAACTTGAAAAAGCAATTCATGAAATCGAGAAGGTAGAGAAAAACGAAAGCCATACTGCTATTATGACAGAAGCTACTGTCAAGGATTTTAATGGTGCAGATTTTTCAATGAACACAGTGTT
>JAGBBW010000110.1 GCA_017938285.1 Lachnospiraceae bacterium | reverse complement strand
TAACCGATGATCTGGTTGTCTGCATCCAGAGCGATACCTGTTACATAGCCTTCTGCCATTTCCAGGTAACGAGGACCCTTCTTTAAAGTACCATACATAGTACCAACCTGGCTTCTTAAGCCCTTACCTAAGTCTTCCAGACCTGCACCTACAGGGAGACCATTTTCGGAGAAAGCACTCTGTGTTCTACCGTAAACAATCTGTAAGAACAGTTCTCTCATGGCTGTGTTGATAGCATCACAAACAAGGTCTGTGTTTAATGCTTCTAAAACAGTAAGACCTGGAAGAATTTCTGCTGCCATAGCTGCAGAGTGTGTCATACCGGAACAGCCGATTGTCTCAACTAATGCTTCCTGGATGATACCTTCCTTAACATTCAGTGTCAGCTTACATGCACCCTGCTGTGGAGCACACCAGCCGATACCGTGGGTCAGACCGGAAATATCCTTTACTTCTTTTGACTTTACCCATTTTGCTTCCTCTGGAATTGGGGCTGCACCGTGATGTACACCCTGGGCAACTGGGCACATTTCTTCTACTTCATGAGAATAGATGATCATGTTTGGGACTCCTTTCAATCCATCTTTTGATTTTGGAAACAGAACGATGTACGATTCTTCTTTTGGCATATCGGGAACAGACTCCTGTTATGCCAGTTTGTTAAATTGATAACAAAGTTACAAATCGACATGTTTCTGCACTGTACTTATTTTCGCACAAAAAGTTCGTTTCGTAAATACCTTTTTGAGAAAAAGTTTCGGTTTTGCTATAATTTTTTAAATTTCACCTGACGTACCTTCTCTCTCCCGGTTGCTTTCCGCACAATTAATTTCATCACCTTTGCAATAATCATAATCACAAGCACCAGAAGTAACAAGGCTGCCAGAATAATTCCCACAATCATAAAAAAGAACTTATTCGGGCTCTTTATAAGGTCCAGAATATTTTTACTCTCTTCCACTGCCTTTCTGCCCTCGCCAGAAACATAACGGGAATCCACATTTGGAATTCCGTTGCCATCCGTGTCAGCAAAGGATTCCATGTAGTTGGCAATTGCCTCCCAGGCCTTTACTTCCCTGCCTTCTGTCATAATAATGGTGTCAGAATAATTTTCCACCGGTGTGCCGTCTGCATTCTTTGGGACAATGGAAAGCAGACCATAGGACAGGTCCGTCACAGAGCCAAGAAGCTTTAAGCTGTAAAGGTCTGCAACCACGCGGTACAGCTTGTCCTTTTCAATTTCTGTCCGTTCTCCGTCAAGGGTCACCAGATGGGAGTCAAAGGCTTTGTTCAAAATCATACGATGCGGATTATAAGTCCACTGAAGCCCGCTGGTATACAGTCTGGCATAGGACATCAGCGGAGAGATGGAAGCGTCAATCTCAGCAATCAGTTTTAATTCTTCGCCGGTAAAATACACACTGACCAGCGGGTAGCCTGCCAGCCCATCTTCGCCGATACCAAGGGAAAACGAGTTAAATACATCCTCTACTGTTATGTCACCGATAGAATACGTTTCCCTCACCAGTCCTGCCGGAACTACCGCAACATCCACAGGAGCACCATCCCAGTCCGGCAGGTTTTCCACAGCATAACGGTAGGAATCCGCCATAATACTCCCCAAATTCCGCTCCACGTGCATGGAACCAAGCGTGCCGGAATCCACAAATTCCACCGCATTTTCTGCCAGCACCTGGGTTCTTTCATATCCATACAGAGACAAATAATTCACATCAATCCTGGCAAGATAATCATCAATCCTCGCCTGGGTTTCTTCGTCCTGCGGCACATCATCTGTAATCGGCAGAAGCTCATATTCTTTCAGCTTCCATCTGCCGTCTGCCTGCTGTTCCAGGGACATGGAACCAAGATATTTTCCATATTCTCCTGCCGAACCAATGTAAGTGGTACCATGGACAACCGGCTCTTCCAGGGTGGTATGGGTATGACCGCTGATAATCACATCAATTTCCGGCACATTTTTCGCCAGAATCTCATCTTCTGACTTCGATTTATCCGACCAGGTTCCGCTGTGGGACAGACAGATAATAATATCCGCATCTTCATTTGCCAGAATTTTCGCTACGGTAGCCCTTGCTCCTTCCACCGGATCCTTGAACACCAGCTCGCAGAACGGGGAGCAATTCAGCGCATCCAGACCATAAATCCCCATGATGGCAATATTTACATCACCCTTGGTTACCATCATATATTCTTTGACATCATACACCTTAAATGCCGCCAGCAGCGCATCTCTGGCGTCACTCTGGGGCTGCGCCTTGGTTGCCGCCATATCCAGATTGGAAATAACGAGGGCGGGCACCTTTTCTCCGCTGTTTTTCGCTGCCAGCAGGGAATTTGCCAGGCCGTCCGGACCATAGTCAAACTCATGATTGCCAATGGTGGTTGCTTCAATGCCCAGTGCACCCAGCACACGCAGTTCCGCTGCATCTGTTTCAAAAATGGACTGCACCACCGTGCCCATGGAAAAGTCTCCTGCGTCCACAAACAACGTATCCGGATTAACCATAAACTGTTCCTTTGCCAGAGTCATTATGCGGGAAAGACCTCCCACCTGCACTGCTTCCCCTTCCAGCATGGAAGTAAAGGAATTTAAGTGGGAATGCATATCGTGAATGAACAGCAAATCCAGTGATTTTGCTTCTTCGGTTTCTTCCGTTGCAGCAGCATAACCCGGCACTGCCATCAAAAGAACCATCACTGTCAGCAGCAGCGCTGATAGAAGTTTCTTTCTTAATTTCATAAAGACATCCTCTTTTCTTTTTACTCTATATTTATATAAGTTCTGTTTTTGCTTTGTTTTTTTCAGAGTGATCTCCACAGAAACATTTTTCATTTTATCATATTTTTTACAAAAAAACAATTCTTCTTTGCTCCTCCATCTCATTCCATCCTGAAAATAAAACAACGGAAAAACAGTATTGACTTTTTGTACGTTTTGTATTACTATAACTAATACAAGCAAGACATCATTCCACGAAAGGAGGATTCCATGCTTCTAAAACTGGATTTTGCCATGGACACACCGATCTACCTGCAAATTCGCAACCAGATTGTCCTTGGCATTGCAAACGGTGAACTAAAACCCGGTGAAAAACTTCCGCCTATCCGCACTCTGGCGGCCGAAACCGGTGTCAACACCATGACAGTGAATAAAGCTTACCAGCTGTTAAAACAGGAAGGCTACCTGATTACCGACCGGAGACTCGGTGCCATGATTAATCCTGCCAGAGTTACAGCGCAGCACCCGCCGCTGACGGAACATCCCGCACTGAAACTGTTATTATCAGAGCTTTATGTGGACGGCGTTACGAAAGAGGAACTGCTGACCGCCTGCAATGAGCTTTATGATACCTTAGAAAAAGGAGGGACCTTATGAATCTGATGAGTACATTAAATATTTTTCTTGCTGTCTGCTTTGTACCAGTTCTGTTCATTCAGTATTTTGTACTTCGCAATGAAGGCAAACCAAAAAATAACTTAATTTTATCCACTACCCTTCCAAAGGAGGCCTGGGAGGACGAACGGGTTATCGTTATCCGGAAGCAGTTTTACCGTAATCTGAACATTACCTGTCTTGTGCTGCTGGTCCTTTACCTGCCTGCACTGTTTATGGAGTACTTTTCCATCCAGATGTCTTACATCATGCTCTGGCTGGATGCTATTATTATCGTTCCGTCTATTCCTTACTGCAGAGCAGTAAAGAAACTACGTGACTTAAAGAAAGCCAACTGGTATCATCCGGAGCTGAAAAAAATACAGGTTGCTGACACTTCTCTTGCTTCCGTTTTTGAAGAACGTCAGAATATCTATACCTTTGTACATTTTCTGCTGCCACTGCTCGTCAGTCTGGTTCCGCTGCTCTATCCACTGGCAGTACCGGTGGAAGGTCCCCTGGCTGCATTGTGCATTATTGTTTTATGCAATTCCTCCTGCATTCTGATGTCCTGGTTTATTTACCGTTTTATGCTCCGTAAAAAAACGGACCGTGTCAGCAGCGATATCACTCTTTCCGCTGTTCTGACCCGTATCCGCAGATACTACTGGGGAAAATTCTGGCTGTATTTAAGCTGGGCCAGCGCTATTTTTGGTTTTTCTTCCCTGCTGCTTTTTATCTCTGATAAGAGTTTTTTAGTAACCATGTCTCTTTTTACACTGGCAGTCCTTGCCCTTTCTCTTGGCATGGAATTAAAAATCCGTGCGGAACAGCAGCGTCTTAACAAAGAACAGCCTTCGGAAATTCTGGTAGATGAGGATGATTACTGGCCTTATGGTGCGTTTTACTATAACAAAAACGATTCCAGTCTGATGGTAAATTCCCGTGTGGGACTTGGTACTACCGTCAACGTGGCGCATCCTGTTGGTATGGGACTTAGTATCTTTACAATTATTATGCTGCTCCTTCTGCCTTTCACCGGTGTCTTTCTTAAAAACGAAGAATTTACTGACCCAAAAGTTGTTCTTACTGAAACCACTGTGGAAGCCTGGCATACCGGAAAAGAATATGAGATTCCGCTGGAAGATATCCTTTCCGTGGAACTGCTTTCTGAACTGCCGGATACCTATAAAAATGCCGGAACCAATTTCCCGCATCTGTATAAAGGAAATTTTACCGTAAAAGGAATTGACAACAACTGCCGTGTCTGTCTGGACCCGTATGATCCACTGTTTTTGGTTGTAACCACAAAAGAAAAGTATTATATTTTTAGTATGGAGAAAGCAGAAGAACTGCGAAACATTTATGAATCACTTCTAAGGAAGTACTGATTAATTCATTGCTTCCTTAGAAGCCTCCGGCGGATCGCACGAATTTACAGTAGAATCTGAATGTCAGAACAGTGACTGGTAATTTATCCACTGCGCACCACAAAATAATTACAGAGAACCATAAAAAGGAGGTAGTACACATGGAACCTGGTATGTTTGCTTTTCTCATCTACGCCCTGATAGGATTATTTTTTCTCATTCTTGGAATCCGGTGCTTTTTCGCCCAGAAACCCTGCGGCTTCTGGGCAAACGCAGAACAATTTGAGGTAACCGATGTCAAAGCTTATAATAAAGCCATGGGAAAGCTTTGGATTGTATTTGCCCTTATCCTGACAGCCCTGGGACTTCCATTGCTGAACCCTGAAAATATCCTTCCGGTAATTCTCGTTTCTATTATCGGTATGATGCTTGCCTGCATTGGAATGATGATGTTTTATACACTGGTGATTGATAAAAAGTATCGTAAGAAATAACAACATGAAAAACAAAGCGTACAGAAAACCAGCCGTTCTGGCCGTTTCCTGTACGCTTTCTATTTCTTATCTTCCAGTCAGCACTTTCTTTCCAAAACAATCCCTTACTTATAATTCTTTGCCGTCTCCATAAACAGCCGCACAAGGGAATTCTGGTTATTCAGACTCTTCACGCCATTGGTCATCCGGCTTACAAACCCCTCCAGCTTCTGCATGTACTCTTCTGAAGTAATGCTGCCTTCTGCCACATAAGTCAGACCTTTTTCCCAACTGGCGGTAAGTTCCGCATTCAGCAGTGACTTGATGGAACTGCCCACCACATCAAAAATCACTTCTCCAAGCAAAGTTGGTGTAATAATCTGGTTTTTTTTATTTAAATTCAGATAAGTAATCTTAATCAGCTTATTTAAAATTTCGGCGCGGGTAGCACTGGTGCCAATACCGCTGCCCTTTATCTGGGCACGAAGTTCTTCATCTTCGATAAGCTGACCGGCATTTTCCATAGCAAGAATCAGGGAACCGGAATTGTATCTCTTTGGCGGCGAAGTTTCTCCCTCCTTGATGTTAAATTCCTTTACCGGAAGCTGCATGCCGGATTTCATATTCTGGAACAAGGCCAGCATATCAGTACCGAACTCTTCCTCTTCTTCTCCGTTATCCTTTGCTTTTTTATTGTCATTATTTTCAGAATCAGTGGATTCTGCCTTGCCATCGCCAGCAGACTTTTTCCTGCCCGGATTTCCAGCCACCTTATAATATCCTTCATCCAGCAACACCTTAAAGCTGGCAAAGAAATGCTCCTCCCCAATCAGCAGTTCAATGGCAAGTTTCTGATACACTGCCGGAGGATAAAAAATACTTAAAAATCGTCTGGCAATCAGCTGATATACCTTTGCTGCCGTAGAGGACACGGAATTCAGCGCAGAAAGCCCCTGACCTGTCGGAATAATGGCATAATGGTCCGTAATCTGCTTATCATTGACATATCTGGTCTTTGCCAGATTCTGATAGCTCTTATTATTCATGATTTCTGTGGCAAACACCCCGACCGGGCCAAAGTTTCTCAATCCCCCGATATTTTTATGAATTTCCTTGGCCACCGCAGTGGACAGCACCCTGGCATCCGTTCTTGGATACGTCACCAGCTTTTTTTCATATAATTCCTGGGTGATTTTCAACGTCTCATCCGGACTGATTTTAAATAGTTTGGAACATTCATTCTGCAATTCTGCCAGATTGAACAGCAGCGGAGCATTTTTATTTTCCTTCTTTCGCTCCACCTTATGAACTCTGGCAGGCAGTCCCTGCAGACTTTCTATCAAAGCTCTGGCATCTTTTTCTTCCTTAAACCCATTTTCCTTGTACATCATCGGATGATTGAAATACTTACTGCCTTCTACAGCGCGGAATTCTGCGTCAAAGGTCCTCTCACTGTCCCCGGCCTGCACACTGGCAAGCACACGGTAAAACGGCGTTTTTACAAAGGCGCGGATTTCCCGCTCTCTCCGCACCACCATACCAAGGACACAGGTCATGACACGGCCTACGGAAATCGGTATGTTCTTTTCTGCCTTCATAAAATTCCGCACGGAATATCCATACTTCAACGTAAGGATTCTGGAAAAATTGATACCCATCAGGTAATCTTCTTTTGCTCTAAGATATGCTGAGTCGGACAGATTGTTGTATTCCGTCCAAAGCCTGGCATCTTTGATACCACGCAGAATTTCTTCCTCTGTCTGGGAATCAATCCAGACACGGCGGCGTTCCTTTTCTGCTGGAACCTGTGCCATCTGATCCACCAGACGGTAAATATATTCTCCCTCTCGTCCCGAGTCAGTGCAGATGTAAATACAGTCCACATCTGCCCGGTTTAACAGGGATTTTACTATGTTAAACTGCTTTTCCACTGCCGGAATCAGTTCGTACTTATATTCTTTCGGCAAAAATGGCAGTGTTTCCACTGCCCATTTTTTTAATGCCGGATCGTAGCTTTCCGGATAGCTCATGGTAACCAGATGTCCCATACACCAGGTCACCACGCTTTCTGCCGACTCCTGATAGCCGTCTTTCCGTGAAAAGTTCTGTTTCAGCGCTTTTGCGAATTCCTGCGCTACACTTGGCTTTTCTGCTATAAATAATTTTTTACTCATTCTTAGATAAAGTCTCCTCTGTTTCACTTACCACCGGCTGGATAATCACCGGACTTGCATTAAAATAGTACCCGGTAAAATCCTGCTTCAATACACGCAGGAAAGCCACGGTTCCATCCGCCGGAGGATAATCCTCTTCAAACTCCTGCTGTTCCTCGGTCTTCTTTACTACCGGTTCCTTATAGGTATATGTGGTAATCAGCTGGAATTTTTCATCATACTCATAAAATTCGGTTACGGCATCACTGGCCATAACCAGATGATTTCCATACCACTGGATACTTCCATTATCTACTGCCTCCGGCAGAACAATACTGTCCATCAGACGGATACCGCCCTCAGCCTCATCCACCAGATACCGGTAATAATACGAAAAATGTTTTTCTTTCTTGGCATAATCATAATCTTCGTTATTATTTAAAATACAGATATAGTGTCTGGTTTCCCGAATCAGGTCGTATGGCTGGTATTCCACCATATTCAGACCATGGTGCATTTCAAACTCATTGTCTACCCGCAGAAACAGTTCTGTATATGGGGTGTCTTTAAATTCTTCCACATCACCCGCCAGAAACGCAATCTTCGGATCATTATACAGTCTGCGGATTTTAATAATGGTATCTGTTTTATCTCCGCTCAGCAGAATACGGTTGCCTTCCACCAGGTCAATGGAATTTAAGGAAATCCAGTCCTTTACCCCATCTTTTTCCTGACACTTTACCTTATACTCCGGTAACAGATCTCCTAAATCCACCAGCTCTGTTACTGCCATACTTTCCCTGTCCAGTAAAATCACACAGTCGTCCACGGAATTCTGGCGCTTATCCGAAGCCAGCATAAGAATATCGTCGTTCTTGTCGAAACAGTAATCTTCACCGAAACTGTACTGACCTGCATAAAATACCTTTACTACCTGACCCAGACGGTTCACTCCTGCCAGTTTGGTATCCGATACCCGGTAAAACATCAAATCTTCATAAATTAACAGCCGCTTCGTACCAAACTCATCCAATGGAATTTCTGCACGCTGTACCCCCTCATTGTCAAATACACGAAGATACGGAGAAAGTTCATTCTCTGCTGGAAAGACAACAAACATGCCATCTGCCACAGTATCCTCACTGGCTAATACCGTACTGAACGTCTTATCTTCATTCTGTACTTCCTTGGTTCCCCGCTCTGTTTCCAATGTGATTGCAGTTGCTGCGACATTATTTTCATTGTAATAATAAAAACGGCGGATCTTCATGGTACCATTGACATCCATCATACGAATGGTAACCATATTCGTCTCTCCCGGAATCAGACCTGTCACCTGGAATTCATGCACCTTGGAGGTATCCGGACGGCTTGGAACCACATAACCTCCAAAATCTTCATAATCTGCCTCCGGTGTATGTACGGAATAAGATACCGCATACGACTCTTTCGTCTCAAAATATACATAAAGAGACTGGGAATTTGTTAAAAACGGATTATAAATCACAAGTGGATTATCTTCCGTATAAATATTATCCTCAATCAGGGCATCAATTTTTTTACGGACAGAATTCTGGAAAGTGGTGTCATATATTCCTTCCGTTCCGGCATTGGAAAAATGTTCTTCCACATTTACAACAATTTCCTTATTCAGACTCAGGTCCGCCGCATAATTGTCTTTGTACGTGTCCAGTGTCTCTGTGTATTCTTCCGGCTTCTTCTCGCCTTCGCCAAACAGCAGAACTACCGTACCAAGTCCCAGTAAACTTAACATTGCCAGTAATACAAGTATGATATTTGTCTTCTTCATGGGTACACCCCTCTTAATATTTTTGTCCTTGTCCACGCAAACAGTATCCGGATATTTCCTGAATTTTCTGTCCCTGGACCTGAAGCACTATCTTAGTGTGCTCTGTATAGCATTACTTATAGTATAATATATTTATTCCATTATTTCCAGTAGGATTTTATACTTATAAAAAAATACTTTATATTATCTTTCGGCTATTTTCCTTGAAAGCATTAGCATAATGTAGTACACTATTAATAAATTTATTTTCATGCAAGAAAGGCAGGTCTTTGCTATGTCAACACCGAAACAGCAATATTATGAAAATCTGGCCGACTCCCTCATAGACAAGTTCAATCTCCGGGGCATTGAAGGCTACTACTGTGAAACAAAGGAAGAAGCACTGCTTACGGCAAAACGCTTTCTGACCCCCGGCTGTTCCGTTTCCTGGGGAGGCTCCATGACTCTGGAAGAAATCGGTCTTATCCAGGAGTTAAAAAATTCCGATTACACTGTGTTTGACCGTGCTACCGCCCAGACACAGGAAGAAAAGGATACTTTGTATGCGGAAGTTTCCCATTGCGACTATTATTTTATGAGTTCCAATGCCATTACCCTGGATGGCCAGCTGGTAAATATTGATGGTCTTGGCAACCGGGTTTCCAGCCTGATTCATGGTCCGAAAAATGTAGTTATTGTTGCAGGCATGAACAAGGTGGCTAAAAATGTGGAAGCTGCCATTGACCGGGTACATAATGAAGCCGCACCACCAAATGCCATCCGTCTTGGTTTAAATACACCGTGTGCAAAATTTGGACGCTGTGTGGACTGTCTGGACGATGCCTGTATCTGCTGCCAGACGGTAATTACAAGAAAATCCAGAATTCCCGGAAGAATTAAAGTCATTTTAGTCGGTGAAGAACTGGGCTTCTAAGGAAGCATGCATTTGCAGTAAAAATTAATCCGGCAGGGAAACGCTTTCATCAGCGTTTCCCTAAAAATATAACCACTCCTTCAAAATTTCCTGTTTTTTCCTTACTCCACCGTCACTGATTTTGCCAGGTTTCTTGGCTGGTCAACATCCAGACCACGGTAAGACGAAGTATAGTATGCCAGCAGCTGCAGATATACCGCTGCCGCAAAAGGAGCAACGATATCCCGGCAGAAAGGAATCACCAGATGTTCTTCAAAAATTCCTGACTCCAGACCATCCTTCTTCTCTTCTTTCGTTATCAGAATTACCATAGCGCCTCTGGCCCGTACCTCCTTCACATTGGAAATCATCTTTCCAAACACCTCCGGCTGGGTTGCCAGCGCAATCACCGGAGTTCCACCGGTAACCAGGGAAAGTGTACCATGCTTTAACTCTCCAGCGGCATACGCCTCTGAATGGATATACGTAATTTCTTTCAGTTTAATGGAACCTTCACAGGCAAGGGCATAATCCAGTCCTCTTCCGATAAAAAACAAATCCTGCACCGGCGTCAGACGCTTACTCAGTTCCTTCACCTGCTCCTTCCGTTCCAGAACTTTTTCTATCAGTTCCCCGACTCCGTCCAGCTCCTTCATATAACCGGAAACTTCTTCTGCTGATATCTTCCCCGCCACATAAGCAAACCGGAATACCAGCAGATACAGTGCTGCCAGCTGCGCCGTATATGCTTTGGTGCTGGCTACCGCAATTTCCGGACCGGCGTGGGTATACAATACATAGTCCGACTCCCGCGCAATAGACGACCCTTTTACATTTACAACCGCCAGTGTTTTCGCCCCTTTCTCCTTTGCCAGACGCAGTGCTGCCAGGGTATCTGCCGTCTCCCCGGACTGCGACACCAGTATCACCAGTGATTTTTCATCCAGAATCGGGTCCGCATAGCGGAATTCCGAGGCCACTTCCACACTCACCGGAATCCGCAGAAGACGTTCCATCAGAATCCTGCCCAGCATTCCTGCATGCATGGCAGTTCCACAGGCAGCAATCACGATACGATCCGCCTGTAAAAACACCGTATCCGGTATTCCGTCCTCTGCAAAATCCGGCAGCAGATATCTGCCCTTTTTCATGCGGGGTGTCAGCGTTCTGCGGATGGCTTCCGGCTGTTCATGGATTTCCTTCAACATATAGTGTTTGAATCCATTTTTCTGCGCTGCGGACATATCCCATTGAATGCTCAACATGGACGGACTCACTTCCGTTCCGTCCAGTTCTGTCACAGAAATACCACTTTTCGTCACCTTTGCCACCTGAAATTCCGGCAGTACAAAATACTCCTTGGAATACCGGAGCAGTGCCACCATATCCGATGCCACCACAGAACCTTCTTCCGAAGAACAGCATACCAGAGGACTTCCTTTCCTGATACAGTAAATCACATCTTTCTGGTCGGCAAACAGAATACAGAAAGCATACGCTCCTTCCAGTTTTTCCACTGCGCCCCGTAGTGCCGCCAGTGCATCTCCCTGATACAGGGAGTCCAGCAGCATTGCCGCAATTTCCGTATCCGTCTGGGACACCGGTGTCCTTCCCGTTTCCTTCAGTTCTTCAGCCAGAGCATGATAATTTTCAATGATACCATTATGTATCATTGTCACGCTGCCGCAGGTATGCGGATGGGCATTGATCTCTGAAACACCCCCATGGGTTGCCCATCTGGTATGCCCGATGCCACAGCCGGTTTCCATCTTTGCCGGAATCCGGTTTCTTAGCCCTTCTACTTTTCCCACAGACTTTACTACTTCTATCCCCTGTTCCGTAAAACAGGCAATCCCTGCGCTGTCATACCCACGGTATTCCAGCTCTGCCAGTCCCTTCACCAGTTCTTCCTTTGCATCCAGATAACCGCAAAATCCTATAATTCCACACATAGATCTTCTCCTCTTTCTATTTTCATTCATTCAGAGACTACATTCTGAGACTGCATTCTGACCTCCGTATTATCCATTTTCTCCATTTCAAAGCAGAATTAACACATAATTCCAAACAAGAAGAGGCTGACCTGCTCCTGGACAGGTCAACCTCTTCTTGTGTTTTTTGTTTATATTTTCCCTTTTAGTTCTCACTGTAAATTACAGTCACATCCGGATGCAGCTGTAAAATGGAAGCCGGAACTGCCGGTGTAACAGGGCCAAAGAAAGCCTTCTCCACAATTTCCTTCTTGTTCTTGCCGTTAGCGATTAACAATACCTTCTTTGCGCTCATAATGCCGCCCATGCCCATGGTAACAGCCTTTCTTGGCACATCTGCCTCGGAAGCAAAGAAACGTGCATTTGCCTCAATGGTGGATGGGTCCAGGTCTACAACATGGGTAGCCTTTTCAAAGTAAGTATCCGGCTCATTGAAACCAATGTGACCGTCCAGACCAATACCAAGCAGCTGTAAATCAATACCGCCGGACTGCTGAATCAGCGCGTCATACGCTTCACATTCCTTCTGAAGATCTGCTGCACAGCCATTAGGAACATTTGTCTTTGTTATATCAATGTTAATCTTTGTAAACAGGTTGGTATTCATGAAATAACGGTAGCTCTGGTCGTTGTTTCCGTCCAGACCAACATATTCATCCAGGTTAATGGAAGAAACCTTTGAAAAATCCACTTCTCCGTTTGCACACTTTTCCACAATCTTTGCATAAGTACCCAGCGGGGAAGATCCGGTTGCCAGACCAAGCACACTTTCCGGCTTTAATATCACCTGTGCACAAATCATTGCTGCTGCCTTGCTGCTCAGTTCATCATAATTTTTTACTGTAATAAAGTTCATAATTTTTCTCCTTGTATTTTTTTATTCTGGTTTGTTTCTTACACTCTCTTTACTACTGTCTTTGTATCTTTTACAATACAGTCCGCCGGATATACTCCACGCAGTGCCGTTAAAGGATATACTGAAGTATTCTTACCGATAACCGTTCCCGGATTGATGACGGAACCGCAGCCTACATCCGCACCGTCTGCCAGAATACCGCCGATTTTTCTAAGACCGGTTTCGTAATCTTCATCTCCGTGAATGACCACTGCCTTTCCATCGGATTTCAGATTGGAACAGATGGTACCTGCTCCGGTATGTGCCTTGTTTCCTAAAATAGAATCTCCAACATAGTTATAATGCGGAATCTGCACCTTGTCAAGCAGCACACAATTCTTAAGTTCGGAAGAATTTCCAATGACACATCCTTCCCCGGTAATCACGCTTCCCCGGATAAACGCACCCGGACGTACCTCGGTACCGGAACCGATAATCGCCGGAGCCTCAATCGTAGCCGTTGGATAAATCTTTACATTTTCACCAACTAATACACCTTCTGCAATCTGCGTATACCCTGGAATTCCTTTCTCAATCAGTTCCAGAATATATCCCTTAATCTTAGGAAGCATTTCCCATGGATATTCACTTGTTTCAAATAAAGGGACAAGATATTCCGGCTGGGATGCATACAGTTCCTTTGTTTTTACTAATTTATTCAACGCAGTGTCCTCCTTCTATAATTGCTTTCACAATCATTTCTGCATATTCCACACATTTCTCCTGTGTTTCGCTTTCAATCATCACACGGATGACTGGCTCTGTACCACTCTGTCTGAGAAGTGCACGGCCCTTTTTGTTAATCAGCTTCTCAGCCTCTTCCTTTGCCTTCAATACATTGGCATCCGAAAGCACCGCTGCCTTATCCTTTACTCTGACATTCTTCAGATACTGTGGATAGAAATGAATCGGCTCTGCCAGCTTTGCCAGGGAAGTCTTGGAATCACAGATTTCCTCTGCAATCATAATTGCCGTCAGAATACCATCGCCGGTAGTTGCATATTTTTTCATGATAATGTGACCGGACTGCTCGCCGCCGATGGCATAATTATTGCTCTGCATACACTCATATACAAAACGATCGCCCACTTTTGTCTGTACGCACTTAATTCCTGCTTCCTCCAGACTTGCCACAAAACCACTGTTGGACATAATCGTTGTCACTACCGTATTATCCTCCAGCGTACCTCTTGCCTTTAACCGCTTGCCAAGAATATAAATCATGGCATCCCCATCCACTTCATTTCCATTTTCATCCACGGCAATACAGCGGTCTGCGTCACCATCAAATGCAAAGCCCAGATCCAGATGCTTTTCCTTCACCAGCTTCTTTAAATTTTCAATGTGGGTGGAACCGCAGCCTTCATTCACATTCAGACCATCCGGCTCATCACCAATCACATACGTCTGTGCACCCAGTGCACTGAATACCGCATTGGCAATATTCCAGGACGCACCATTGGCACAGTCAAGACCAATTTTTAACTTCTTGTATGAATTGGATGCAACAGAAATCAGGTATCCGATATAACGGTTCCTTCCGGCAGAGTAATCATGAATGCATCCAATTTTGGATTTCTGTGCCAGCGGCAGGTCATCTCCTGCCACCCCTAACGTTTTCAGATCACCATCAATATATGCTTCAATCAGCGCAGTTGTTTCATCATCCAGCTTTTCACCATAGGCATTAATGACTTTAATACCGTTGTCATAATAAGGATTGTGGGAAGCCGTAATCATAATACCACAGTCAAACTCATCTTTGCGTGTTACATAAGAAACACCCGGAGTTGTAATTACGTGGAGCATGTAGGCATCTGCACCACTGGCAGTAATGCCTGCAGCAATGGAATATTCCAGCATATAACTGGAACGTCTGGTATCCTTTCCAATTACAATACGTGGACGGTATCCCGTTTTTGTACAGCCGGAAAGCTTGGAAGAATAATACCATCCAAGGAAACGGCCTACCCGGTATGCCTGCATGGAGGTAAGTGTTACATTTGCCTCCCCACGGAAACCGTCTGTTCCAAAATACTTATTGGTTCTTGGTTCATTTGCCGGACGGCGGTTAATCTCAATTTTATCAAGCAGCAGTTCATCCGTGGAAACACTGAAAATCTCTGCAAGCTGCAGCACTTTGTCAATCTGCGGAAGTGCCTGGTCCATCTCCCACTTGGACACGGACTGTCTGGACACCCCAAGGGTTTCCGCCAGCTGTTCCTGGGAAATATCAGCAGCGGTTCTAAGCTGTGTAATTTTCTGGCCGATTGTCATACTTTTTCTCCTTCTGGTGATTTTACTATCTCATTTTGACTTATTATAACAATTTGGCAAAGAGCTTTCAAGCAACTTTGCTCCTATTTTTCCGCAACTTTCAGTTGCATTTTTTCATATTTTTCGCTGCTATAAACCTATCTTTTTATTTCAAAACTTCATTTTTGTAAAGTTTAGTTTGCAAAACAATATCTTTTACTCCCTTTTTTCCGGCAGCTTTCTGTCGTATACCACCACAGAACTGCCGTTTCTCCATTTTTTCTATGGCATTTTACTCTGAAATCTGATACAATAGGCATAATTGTTATAGGAAAGGAAGAATACCCATGAAAGAATTTTCTATCACCATTGAAAACTATATGGTCGTACCGGTAGACCTTGTAAAGAAAGGAAAGTACGCTCCTGCCACTATGGACTGCTTTCTCCTGGACAAAACCGATACCCCTTCCACAGAGGAACTTCGTCCAGCCCTGATTATCTGTCCGGGCGGCGGCTATGAACACATTTCCGAACGGGAAGGAAAACCGGTAGCAAAAAAATTCAACAGCTTCGGCTTTCAGACATTCGTTCTTCAGTATCATGTAGCACCGTTTGAATTTCCAACTGCCCTGTGCGAACTGGCGGTTGCTGTCCGTACTGTCCGTGAAAATGCCGCAGAATGGGGCATTGACCCGGAACGTATTGCAGTCGCAGGATTTTCCGCCGGTGGCCATCTGGCAGCCAGCCTCTGCGTTAATTATAAGAAAGAGTGGCTCTCCAGCTACTTAAATAACGCTGCTCCGGAAGAAATCATGCCAAATGCCTGTGTTCTCTCTTATCCGGTCATTACCTCCGGTGAATTTGGACATCAGGGGTCTTTTGAAAACTTACTTGGTATGCAGAGCGATGCTGACAAAGCGAAGAAATACAAGCAGGATTTAGTGGAACTCGTCACACTGGACCGTCACGTTACCGAAGATGTTCCTCCAACGTTCCTCTGGCACACCTACGAAGACTCTTCTGTTCCGGTAGAAAACTCCTTATTGTACCTGACCGCCCTGATTGACGCAGGTGTTCTGGCGGAGTTTCATATGTTTCCATTTGGAGGACATGGACTGGCACTGGCAACCGAAGAAAGTTCCAACGGCGAAGAAAAATATATCAAAGAAGAATGTGCTCTCTGGCCGGAAATGGCGGCACGCTTCTTAAACCAGGCAATGTAAAGAAAAAACGCAGTTACTGTATTACGATTATCTGCATGTAATACGGTAACTGCGTTTCAAACTTACTTCATATTATGTTCTTCTTCCTCCAGCACTTTGAACAAATCCGTTCCAAAGCTCGTATAGGCCGGCTCTCCCTGTAACATCTTAAAAGTTCTCGTTCCATTTTCCGTCCGTTCCGCCACTAGAAAATGACTGCCCTCCGGCTGCTCCTCATACAGTTTCTTTGCCAGCTGGTATAAATGAGTCACCATCATTGTAGTCATATTCTTTTCATAAAAAGCACGCAGAATTCCTTCTGCAATTTTCGATCCTTCTTTTTCTGTCGTACTGGCAAACGACTCGTTTAGCAAAAAGAGACTGTCCGGTACTGCCTGGTCTACCATGCTGCTCATACGCTGCAGTTCCTCGCTCAAACGTCCATTACTTAACTGTTCATCTTCACTTCTTGTAAAATGGGTAAACAACTGCCGGTACACCGGTGCCGAAAATCTGCCCGCAGGAACCGGCATACCACACTGCATAAGAACCTGGGCAATCCCATAACTTCTCAGAAACGTGGACTTACCGCCCTGGTTTGCTCCCGTAATCAGTGTCATCCGGTTATTTTTCAAAGAAATGGAGTTTCCCACCGGCTTTTTCTGGGCATAAACTGCCATGGACAGTTCATAGAGATTTTCAAATTCCGTATCCGTTGTCCCGCATGACTTCGGCTCCGGCATGGTCAGTGTCACATTCAGGGAATCCATTCGTTTCATAAACTGTACCACTCCCATGTAAAACGAAATTTCCTCTGTAAATTCTCCAAAAAACTGCATCAGTTTCTGTAAATACGGCTGGAACATATTAATCAACTGCTTTAAGGTTGCCTCTCTCAGGTGATTCAGATCTTCTTTCAGCATAATATCTGTTCCAATCAAAACCGCATTCTTTTTTACAAATTTTAAATAAAGACTTTCCAGACTGCCGGTTTTTATATCCCCCGCGGGACGCAGATAATTCAACACCGCATTTTCCAGCTTCAGACCACCGCCAAACTGAAACGTATATCCGGCCTCACAGCCTGTAATTAAAGCCTCCGCTTCCCAAAGTTTCTCCTGAATTTTCTGAAGCGGCTGTTCCTCCAGCCGTTTCAAAAGTCCTTTTATTCCCTGTGACTGCCAGCCCTCCTGCCTTTCTGCCAGCAGTTTTCTGATATGCAGAAGTTCTTCCTGACCCTGTTTCAGATAGTTCAGACTATCCAGTAACGTACTGGTTACTTTCACAGATTTTGCCCGGTTGCTTTTCATTTCTTCCTTGTACAGACGAAGTGCTTTATGCTGGCGCTCCGCACAGGCATACAGTTCTTCCAGTACTCCGCTCTGACGGTAAAAATCCCGGATTACTTCCTGGCGGTACAAAACTTCCTCTGGTGTCGTCAGCGGAATCATCATCACCCTCCGGATTTTTTCTGCCATCAGGATATCCTGCCGTGCCATGCTCTTAAACAGAATATCCAGATTCAGGTCTTTTATAATATCCCTCGGAAATGCATAACTTTTCTTCCCCTCCGTGGAAGAATCCTGATACAATAAAAACGAATCCATCATGACAGCCTCCTTACGATATCCGCATAATCCAGCCGGAACTTCTTCACCAGTGCCTCAGAATATCCAAAGCCCTGGGCTTTCATTGGCAGCATACGGTATGTCCGTCTGCTTTCCTCTCCCGGTGCCAGTTGTGCCACCAGACTGATAATCTCCTCCGTCTCCTCCGCCAGTTCCTGAATATGTGTCACATAGATGCCATAACATTCCCTCCGCAGAAAGGACTCCATTACCTTCCGTCCCATAATCATGGCATCGTGGGTGGTAGCCGTTGTAAACAATTCATTCAGAATCACAAAACTGCACCTGTTCTGATTCTGCGCCATCATCGGAATCAGACGGTTGATTTCTTCTTTCAATTTGCCGGAATTGGACTGCAGCGTCTCCTCTGCCTCAAAATGAGTAGAAATCCCTTGAAACAGTGGTGTCCTGAAACATTCCGCATTAACAGACAGTCCCATCAGTGTAAAATAAACCGCCTGTCCCATAGAACGTGCAAAGGTTGTTTTGCCTCCCTGGTTTGGTCCGGTCACCACAAAAAAGGAAGGCCTGTTTTTCATGGTAAACTCATTGGCAACTACCTGATAACTGCTGTCCTCCTGTTTCCAGACCAGCGCAATATCATATACACCCCGGCCGGAAAATCCCTGTTCTCTGGAAATCACAGGAGTCGTCATGGAATACCCCTTCGCTTTTGTCCGCAGTTTAAAATTCTGAAAACTTAAATAAAACTGCACTTCCTCTTCAAAACGCAGCAGTGTATCCGAATAAATTACCGGAAAACACTTATAAAATTCCTTAATTTCCCGGAACACCTCCGGCCGGCTCTTTTTTAACAGCCGGACCAGCACCTGCTCCAGATAGGACGGCTCTAACGGCTCTGGAAAAATGTCCTGTATTCCGGTGTCTGTTCTCTCCGGCTCCTGTCCAAGAAGTTCTGCCAGTTCCTCAAAATAATTTTTCTGAAATTCTACGCTTTCCTCCACCATCAGTTTATCTGTATCTACGGAAAGCTGGAAACTAAGACCGGAAAAAAATTCGTCTGCCCGTTTTAGGGCGGCTGCAAATCCCCGCTCCCGAAGTTCTGCCAGATGCTGTTTTACATAGCCTGCCAGCCCCAGCATACCTTCCGATTCCAGACTACAGCCACCAAGTTTCTTTTCCAGTTCCAAAACAGCCTCCCAATACAGGCTGGCTGCCTGTAAATGATAGGCGGCTGCCTGCATCTCTCCTTCGCTCTTCAGGGAATAATTATAAATTTTTCTGGACTCTTTCAATCTGTGGCAAAACCTTCGCAGAACGGTGCAGAGTTCCTCTGATTCCATATCCTTCCCTACCTGCTGCCGGAACAAAATCAATTTTTCCTCCCGTGGAAATGTATAATAATATTTCTCGGTCTGATACCCTTTTACCGGCTCCAGGATGCGTTCCAGCAGATAATCGAGCTGTAAATCATGAAAAAAAACAGGTGTCTCCGTCAGCAGCTCCGGCTCTTTATCTGCAAACAATATACTTCGAAATTGCATAACTGTTTCCCCTCTCCTTTCCCACTGTTACTCACAAACCGTAAGCAAAACCTCTGTTTCTGCATATCTGCAGTCATTTCCCTGTTTCACCGGAACATCCCACCGTATCAGACGGACGATTTCTTTTTTTCCTTCATGATTGGAGTGTTCTTTTTCCAGCACACGGAGATGTTCTGCTGCCATTGGAAACTCTATCCTGCAGGCTGCCTGTTCCCCCTGAATCACCATTCGTATTTCCTGCCCCGGCTCCCTGAGCCAGATGACATCTCCCTGGGTAACCAGCTGTTCCGTCACATAATCCCCAGGAAACTGTTCCTCCGGCAGTTCAAAATAATCGGCTACTCCCAGACTGCCGTTTTCCAGAGAAAATTCTGTCTTCCGGACCAGTTTTTTTACCACGCCTTCGGTATAGGCTCCCGCAAATTCCAATACCGTAGTTCCTCTGCCGTCTGCTGCAAAGGAAGAGGTCCGGTACTGTTTTCCTTCTCTCTGATACGTACCGCCCAGAACCGGAACACTGTGTCCCTCCGAGGAATTACATAAAATTCCATACCTTCCCGGACCAAAATAATCTTTTGTATATTCTCCGGCACCCAGATCACAAATCAGCTGTTCTCCCCCTGCCAGATACAAAAAGCTTCCAATATCATTGTGATTGTGCGGTTCTCCATTGTCTCCGCCTTTGATGGCAAATCCTGCGCCATTTCTGCTTTCACAAATGCTCCACTGTGCCTTCGGCAGGATGTCATGGCGTGCCTGCACTGTTTCTGTCATGCCTTTGCGTTCCTTATCCGTTATACGGTTCTCCGTCCCGGTTGTCCACAGGTAATCCCGCATAAGTCCCATAAAACGATAGCACGAATCCGTTTCAAAATCACAGGCAAACTCCTTTGCCGGAATCCGTACCGTATCATACTGTTCTGCCAGAAAACAAGTCAGGCCCATACGGAATTTTGCCTGCTTTTCTCCATCTGAAAAACTCACGGTCTGCCCGCACCGGAAATAAGTTTTCTGCTGGAATTCCGCAATCCTGCGTACTTTTTCACTGGCAAACAGATGGATGCTTCCCTGGCTGTAGCGCAGCAGCTGCTCTGCAAATCCGGTAAAATACGTCATTCCGTAAGTAAAATATCCGATTCCCTCCATGCAGGCACCATCTTCCCGGAAGCCCCCCAGATAAAAAGTCAGGGAATGACAGATCCGCTTTAACATCCGTTCCAGACGTTCCTCTTCTTTTCCAGCCAGAAGGTACATTGCCGCACTTCCAATACTGCCACAGCACACCGCATTCCAGTTATGATCCGAGCATTCCCATCCGTACTTCGTTCTTTCAAACGGCAGAAATACCCTGCGTTCCACTTCTTCCCGGACTCTTTGGCAAATCTGTTCTGACATCTGCTTCTGTCCCGGTTTTCCTGCTGCAGTTCCTTCGTTTACCAGTGTGATAATTTCTGCCAGTGCCTGTGCTGTTTCCGCAGCAAACAAATCTACCGTTTCCCTCCAATGCTCCATTCCACGGTTTACATGGGCAGGCAGTGCCCAGCATTCTTCCTCACAGATTTCCAGTATGATTTCTTCTAATTTAGCCACATCCTCTGGTTTTCCAAATATATACGCTGCCATACCATATACCGCCAGAAACTTCCTGCGCCGGAAATATACCTCCTCATAGTTCAGACGGTTCCCTTCCTTTTCAAACAGGGAGAATAATTCTTCCGTCAGAACAGGCATCTTTTCTCTCCGGAGTTCTTCTGCCAGACCCTTAATCTGCTGTTTATATCGTTCCCGAAAATTCTTCATTTTTGTCACTCCCATCCCAGACATACATAATTTCTGATAAAAGTGTAAAGGACTGCCCAACGAATGTCAAGCAGTCCTTTTTTTATTAATTTCCCGAACTCTTATAAAATTTTAAACTATACCGCCAGAACAGATATGCCAGCAGATACAGCACAATTCCCAGCACCGGAGTCAGATAAAGAAACAGTTCCGGATAAGCCGCCATATCCTCTTTCCTAAGCAGAAACTGTGCCGGAAAGTAATTAACAAAAGCAAATGGTACAATATAAATCATTCCAATCTGAATGGCTCTGTGGAAAATACTCACCGGATAACCTGCAAATTTTCTGGCATTCCAGTAAAACAGCTCCTTTAAACTTCCCGTTTCCAGAAGATAAATATTTAACGTTGCCAGAAACAAAAAAACAGCCCCCTGAATCAGCACTCCGCCAAAAATCGCCAGCAGATAATATACCACCTTGTCAAAGCTCCAGACAATTCCAACCTTTGCCGCTGATACCAGAAACAGTGTAATACCAAGACCACCATGGCCGATTGCCGCAAACCAGTCTGCATTCACAAAAATAATCTGAAACAACAACCCTCTTGGACGGAGGATAAACCGGTCAAAACCTCCGCTTCGCACCGTATGACCAAAATCCCGCAGTCCGGTGAAAAATAAAATCAGAATCCCATACGTTACAAACAGCAGACTGAATAAAAACAGCATCTCATATACGTTCCAGCCATTCAGCGTATCAAATTTCAGCAGTGTAAAATACACCACAATAATTCCGGTAGATTCCCTTAAGAATACCGCTAACGACCGCAGTACCGCATCCACTTTGTACTGAAACCACGATTTCATAATTGTTTTCGTATATACACCAATCAGGTGCATCACATCCATGCAATTCTCCATACGGTTATCCTCCCTGTACCACAAGTTTCTTTTTTCCTTTTTCCCATAAGAAATTTCCGCACAGATACAGTACAGCAATCCATCCCAGCTGTATCAGGCACTTCCCCAGTATTTCCTGACTGGTCAGCTGTCCAAGGTAAATCTGCACCGGTGTGAAATAAATGGAGGAAAACGGCAGAACTTTCAGCACCGGAGCCATCCAGTCCGGCATAAACCACAGTGGTATCATGGAACCGGACAACACATTGATAAACACGTTTTTAATTGTTATCAGACTCCACATATTAATCAGCCAGAAAGAAAACATCTGGAGCAGATAACTGACCGACCACAACACCCCGTAACCAAACAGGGCACTTACAACAAACATCATAAAACTGCCCGCTCCTGCAGGAGGCAGTATCCCCACGGTCAACGCTGAAACCACCACTGCCGGAAGAAAATGAAAGAAAAGCTTAAACAGCGTATTTCCCAGATTTTCAAACAGCATCCTTCCCTGAAAACTGACTGGCAGCAGAAGCTCTGTTGCAATACTGCCATTTCCAATCCGGTCCGGCAGATAGTAATCATTTACACTGAACAGGGCATCCAGACCAATGGACAGTACAAAATTCGTTGTCACCATCGCCATGGTAATTCCATCCACCTCTGTTCTGGCACCGTACAACGTGCGGTAAATACACCAGAAAATGAAAATCTTTAACAGAGTATTTAAAATCCCCATGAAATGATCAAAACGGTAAGCACTTTTATTTAAGAAACTCTTTTTGGCAAATGCCAGATAAGGTGCCAGCATACGTTTCAATTAAGACACCTCCCCTTGATAAATTCTGCGGATCAGACGTTCAATTTCCGGTTCCGAAATATTAATATCCCGAATGCTGTACTTCGCCAGCAGTTCATTCATCAGTTCATCAATCTTCACATCCCGGTTTTCAAATATAAACCGCTTTTTCCGCTGGTCCAGCTCCAGAATTTCCACCTTCTCTATCGGTTCAACCGAACACTCCTGTACAAATTCCACATCCAGCTGCCTTGTTGTCCCAAACCTTTCCCGGATACCCATAAGTTCCCCGTCATACACTTTGGTTCCCTCATCAATGATAATCAGCCGGTCGCATACCTTTTCAATATCCTGCATATCATGGGTAGTAAAAATCATCGTAATGTTATCTTTTTCATTCAATTCCCGGATAAACTGCCGTATCGTTTCCTTTCCTGCCACATCCACACCAATTGTCGGCTCATCAAAAAACACGATCTTCGGAGAATGCAGCAGTGCCGCCACGATATCCGCACGCATACGCTGTCCCAGGGACAACTGCCGTACCGGCTGCTGCAAAAAACCGGACATGTCTAACATTTCGGTAAAACGCTCCAAATTATCCCGGTACATCTTTTCCGGAATACGGTAAATTGCCTTTAACAGTTCAAAACTGTCCAGCACCGGCAGATCCCACTGCAGCTGGGACTTCTGTCCAAACACCACACCAATATTACCGACATATTTCTTTCTGTCCTTATACGGTGAAAAACCGCCAACCTTGATTTCTCCGCTGTCCGGACAGAGAATACCGGACAACATTTTAATCGTTGTGGATTTCCCTGCACCGTTTGGACCAATAAAGCCGGTCATCTCTCCTTCTTCTATGGAAAAGCTGATGTCCTTCACTGCCTGCCGGTATTCGTATTTTGGCGCAAACAGATTGGCAATCATACCGGGAATTCCACTGGCCCGCTGATTAATACGAAATTTTTTGCTTGCGTTGTTTACTTCAATAAATGTCATGATTGTCTGTCCTCCCATTTTTCCTGTAATTCCAGGTTCCGGATTACTTCTGCCAGATCCGGTTTTTTTATCGTAATTTCCTGCACCGAAGTCTGTCGCAACACATGTTCAAGAATCTCCGCTGCTGTCACATGGTTGGAATTATAACGAAGCTTCAGTTCCTCTCCCGACAGTGTATACTGCTTCACCGGCAAATCTTCCAGATCCGGCAGCCTTCCCGACAGTTTCAGTCTCATGCAGTCCATTGGTGCATACTGGCGGAGCAGAGCCGCTTCCTCCCCATAATACATCTGTGTTCCCTGTTTCAGCACCATAATCCGCTGACATATCCGGGATACTTCCTGCAATTCATGTGATGTCATCACAACCGTCATTCCATCCTGTATTCTTTCCTGCAGTATCTCCCGTAACACCGTCTTTGCCGTTTCATCCAGTCCTGTCGTCGGCTCGTCCAACAGTAAAAGTTCCGGTCTGTGCAGCAAAACTGCCACCAGCTCTGCCCTTCTTCTCTGCCCAAAAGAAAGATTTTTAACCAGCTCCCGTTCCTGTTTACCGATGTCAAAACACTCTGCCAATCTCCTGTATTCTTTTAAAAATTCAGTTTCCGGCATCCGGTGTACCATCTGCAGCTCCCGGAAATTATCCAGCACACTGCGTTCTCCATGAAACAGTGGCGCTTTCTCTAACAGACACCCCATTTTCTTTCCCAGCAGACTCCGGTTTTCCACCGGATTTTTTCCAAAAGTATATACATTTCCTCTCTCCGGAGAAAGCAGTCCGCAGGCAAGTTTCAGAAACGTCGTTTTCCCTGCACCCGAAGCTCCGATTAATCCCACCGAAATTCCTTTAGGAATATGTACCGTTATGTTTGATAAAATAAACTTGCTTACCAGTTCCAGGTCAAGCATACCAGCCTCCTCATTCCAACCTCCATCAGCGTCTCCTATATCACAAAAATAACCCCTGCTGCATGAGATTGCAAGGGTCTGGGATAAACAGCACTTATTTAGGGATAAACACCTTTACACAAAAAAATCCATCTTCTTCATAAAAATCTGCCATGCCTCCATACGATTCTGCCAGCTCTCTGATTTTTCCAACACCAAAACCGTGCTGCTCCTTTTCCTTTTTTTCCGAAACAAGCTCCGGATTCTCTTTCAGCACAGACGCAGAAATCCGATTTTTCACACAGATGGTTTCATAACCACGGCAGGCACTAATCACTACTTCCAGTTCCTGTTCTTTTTCCCTCTGTAAAGCCTCAATGGCATTGTCCAGCATATTAGAAAGCAGTGAAGAAAAATCCATGCGGTTCATCCGTGCAAAGGCCAGATTTTCAATTTCTGCTTTTACCATAATCCCTGATGCCCTGGCATAAGAAAGCTTCTCATTGATGATGTGGTTCAGCAGAACATTTCCCGTTTCAATATAACTGTGCATGGTACTGAATTTATCCAGCAGCTCCGAAGTATACGCTTTCGCCTGGTCATACTCTCCACCATTTAAATATGCTGTCAGAACCATCAGATGATTTTTCATGTCATGCTTTAACTGCCTTACGTTCTGATGCAGAGTCCTCAGTTCATTATCCTGACGCCTCATTTCCTCCGTTTCTTTCCGCAGTACTTCATACTGGTAGCGAAGCTCCGCCTCCTGTCCAGACAAAAAAACATATTTTTCTTCTGCCTCTTCCAGTTCCTGTCTTAACTGACGTTTCCTTTTCATGACCGTAAATACCTCATAAATTGTTGTTTTGCACTTTCCGCATAAATTTTCCCCAGGGGAATACTTCTTCCATTTATCAGCTCCACCTGTTCTGTCCCAAACAGCCGGATTGCCCTCTGATTTACCAGAAATCCTTTGTGAACCCGGATAAATCCATCTCCTCCCAGGCTGTTTTCTATAGCTCCCAGCGTACTCCTGAAACGATACTCCTCCTGCATGGTAAACACTTTTACATAATTTCCTTCCGACTCAAAAAACATAAGTTCCGTCAGGGAAAGACAGAGTTCCCCGCCTGTTGTACGAAAATTAAAATGTTTCTTCTCCCGCAGAAGTTCCTCCCTGCAGTCCTCCAGCACCCTGCCAAGCTCCGCTTCCAGAAACTGCTTCCGGATAAATCCAAAAGGATGATACTGAAAACTTTCATATACCAGTTCGTCATGTCCCGTCACAAATACCAGCAGCGGCTTCTGTTCCAGCCCTGCCAGTCCCTCTGCCACTTCCATACCATTCATCCCCGGCATATCTATATCCAATAAAAGAACGTCACAGCCCTCTCTGCGCAGCTGTTCCAGCAATTCCTTCCCTGAAGTAAAGCAGGTTATCCGGGCTTTTTCCATACAGTTTGCTGTTTGGGAACTTATTTCCTCTAACATTTTTGTTTCATCATCACATACGTATATTTTCATAAAACAACTCACTTAACTCCCTGTATAAAAGAAGGGATGCTGTAATTTTTCACAGCATCCCATTGTTTTAAAACATAATTTCAGACTTTTTCTTTAGAAGCTTTGCACCATACATAATCATAAAAGCACTGCCTACTGCAGTCATTACACTTCCCACTGCCAGCAGAATACCAAATACGATATTCATTATACCTGCATGCTTCATGGTAAGATATATCTTTTCCATGGAATCCTCCTGTCTTTCAAAGGAACGCTTCATTACACAACAATCTTTATTTTGCACCATACTGTGCATAGTAAGCATCAATAGAGGCTTTCATTGCATCATCAATCAGAATTTCCCCATTACACGGCTTGTTGTGCAGACATTCCACTACATCTGCCATGGAAACAATTGCTGCCGTCGGGAAACCATACAGCTCTGCAATTTCCTGTAATGCACTCTGCTCACCCTTACCGCGTTCCATACGGTTTAAGGAAACCATCAGACCCTTGATTTCTACATTTCCCTGTGCTTTAATAATTGGGAATGTTTCTTCAATGGACTTACCGGATGTAGTAACATCCTCAATAATCACCACTCTGTCACCATCCTGAATCTTGCTGCCAAGCAGAATGCCAACATCACCATGATCCTTTACTTCCTTACGGTTGGAACAGTAGCGAATCTCTTTGCCATATAATTCACTGTATGCGATAGTAGTAGCCACGCTGAGAGGAATCCCCTTGTAAGCCGGTCCAAATAATACATCAAAATCATCACCAAAGTTATCATGAATTGCCTTTGCATAGTACTCGCCAAGTCTCTTTAACTGGGAACCGGTAACATAAGCACCGGCATTCATAAAGAATGGGGATTTTCTGCCGCTCTTTAAGGTGAAATCACCGAACTTTAAAACCTTGCTTTCTACCATAAAATTGATAAATTCCTGCTTGTAAGCTTCCATTTTTCTCAATTCTCCTTTATTTCTCATGTTTTTTCTATACTACCATAAAACTCTAAGAATTTCAATCCGCAGTTCTTTCAAAATAACCAGAAAAATTTTCAGCTGTTATTGTTCATTCGTACCTCATAAACAGTAACAGCTCCCCATTCCCCGGTCCATTAATGAAATGGCAGTTCCACCTCGTCCCAGTCCGGCGGCACGTTAGAAGCATCCTGAATCAAAGAGGAATCGCTTTCCTTCTGCTTTTCGTCCAGATACAACATTTTCCAGTAAGGAAACGTGGCTGCGATTTTTTTATAAGACGGACCGGAATAAATCCGGAAGCTTTTATAGGATGACACCGGTTCCCCACAGTCATATCCATTCTTTTCTGTCTTAGGTTCTCCGTTTTTAAACCATAGTCCAACCGCTATTTTACCATTTTCTGAAATATGGTCTATGGCAAAACAGAAATCTCCCTTCCATATTTCATTCTGTACAATTACCGGTCCGGTCAACTGATACCGGAATCTGTTATACAACTCCAGAATCGTTTTATTTGCAGTGTAATCTTCCTTTGTAAATAACTGGATATCTCTGTTTTCCTGCTGCATTGCAAGTGCTTCAATCATTTGTACCATACAGTCCATCTTCCGGTTTCTATTTTCTTCTTTGTCTGCTTTCCGCAGTGCCTCTGCTTCCTTTTCTTTCTTCCGGTTCTCCTCTATCCTTTTTTCTTCTTTCTGCAGTGTTTCCAGCCATGCTGTTTTTGCATCCATTCTTTCCTCTATTTCCTGCATCTTTTTCAATACCTTGTCCAGCTTTTTCATTCCGGCCTCAGCCTTTTTTATTACCTCTTCTGCTCTTTTCACACTCTGGTCTGCTGCATTTACCAGCTGCTCCTGCTTATCTGCGGCCTGTTTAGCCATTTGTTCTGCAGCCATATATAATTTTGCAATCACTGGAACATCCTGATTTAACCGGTTTGTTACCGCCAGAATATTTTTATACTCGTTTATTTCTCCCATAGCTTTAAAACCTCCTCCAGTGTCCACTGCTTTGACCGTTCTTCTGCCATCTTCTCCAATTTTCCTAAAACTGCAGCTTCCATGCTTTCCTTTTCCTCGCCCGCAAACAGCAGTTCTATCCCCTGCTCCATATCCCAGGTAAGAAACCATTCCTGTCCTGTTGTCTCCACCGGACTGATAAAAAACTGCACCAGTTTTGATAAGTCTGTTTCTGGTGCTGCCTCCTTCTGGTAACGCTTTAAACCCTCCACGGAGTCAGCCAGCAGAAACTGCCTCAGTGCTTCGGTAAAATTATTTTCCTGTGCCGCCAGCTCCGCTCTGCACAATGCAATCTTTTCCTTCCCCGCACCTGCTCTTTCATAATGATTCAAAGCCACATCATACAATCCATTCAGGAAATTTGCCTCTGCCGATGCCAGCCAGTCCATGGACTGATTGGACAATGCCGTAATATACATCCTGTTTTCATCGAATACTGCAATATCTTCCAGCTTTAATGGTGCTGCTGCATACCTGCCAATTTCCTGAAAAATGGTTTCGGTTTCGGTCTCCTGCTCCAACAGGCAGAGATAATCCTTTGCCCGGGTAATTGCCACATACAGAAGATTGAAAAAATAACGGTATCTTGTATTCCTTCTTGCCTCATTACTCTCAATGATTTGCTTCCAGACCATGGAATAACGACTCACCATATTCACACAAAGCACATACCGGTATTCCATTCCTTTAATCTCTGATATGTAATAAACAATCCTGTTATCCGCTTTTTCATATGATTCTCTCCCAATAAAATCAATCAGAGACTGCTTTGTTCCCTCATCCGGAACAAGAACTGCCACTCCCGGATATTTCAGCAGTTCCAGAAGAATCTTTCTCAAATTTTCCTCCGAATATTCCAGTTTCATAACCGCAGGTCCAGGCTTTTCCGAGCTTTCCTGCGCCTCTTTCTTTTTGGAAGCAATTTTTCTTCTCCTCATTTCTGAGAGTGCATTGCCTAACGCCACCACTTCCTTCTGGCAGCGGAAATTCTGTTGCAGATATTCCGTCTGAAGCCGGTTCTGATACAAACTTGCCAGTTTCCGCTCATCAAAAAGCGTTGGATTTATAATCTGGTTTCTGTCACCGGCATAAATGAGATAATTTTTATCTTCTGCCAGTTCATGCAGAAAATAAATCTGCAGTTCCGTATAATCCTGCACTTCATCCACAACCATAAACTGAAACTGCTCTGTTCCCATAACATGGCACTGCTCCATGACACTGCGTGTTTTCCGTATCAGGTCATTTTCGTCAAAATATCCAAAGAAGTCCAGCCAGTCTTTATATTTCTGATACATCCGGTATACCTCCGGCCGCTTGTCACGCTCCACCATGGTCTGTTCTTCCGATAACAAAAAATACCGCTCCTCTTCCAGTTCCACAGCCTCATTATCCACTCCCTGGTAATACTGTACTATCTCTTTGTATCTGACTCTTGCAGATTCGCTCAATATCTCTGCCGGGCATTTTTCCTTCTGCTTAGAAAGCTGAAACTGTTTTTTTTCCTTTCCTCTCTGGATAAACCCCTTTTCCTCCAGCTCTTTTATAACTTTACCATCAAAGTTATCCTGTCCTAACATTTTTGTCCTTTTCCAGTCAGACGTCATGCTCCCCTTGATAACTCCCCGTATTTCGGTCCATAAATCCATTTCCGAAAGCCTTAATTTTTTGCATAATTTCTGCACTTCCTGATGCTCCCGGTAAAAACGCTGAAACATCGGTGTCTTTACGAATTTTTTTCTGTCCACCGGCTGTCCCAGTTTCTCCAGCAGTCCAATACAGAATTCGTTAATATCATAAAAATAAAGATTATTCTCCGGCTTCTTTCCACTGATAATTTCATACTCATTTTTTGCCTTATTTAACAGTGCTTCTGACTGCGTAAAATAAGCACATCTCGTATCGTCCAGTTCAGAAAAATAATCATTCAGCAGATGAAGGGATAATAAAGTTTTTCCGGTTCCCGCACCTCCCAATATCAGGGTAGGACAAGGATTCTTAAGAAATTTTCCCAGAATATCTTCCTGGTCCGGCGACAACTTAATTCCTGTATTTTTTCCTTCTCTCTCCGCCTTAAGCAGTTCCTGCACCGGGGCTACAAACTTTTTATGCTTTTCTGAATACGCAAGAAAAATCCGGTCAATACACGCTTCCACTTCCTCTGTATTCTCTGTATCCTGAATACCAAACAGCTTCAGATCCTCTTCCGTAAACGCTTCACCAGCCCCCGGAGTTTCCTCCACAGGAGCAAACTCCTGCCCCTGTGCCAGCTTCTTTTCTCTCCCCTGTCTGTCATGTATCGTATATTTCAGTAAAACAAGGGAATCTTTCTTCTCTTCCGGAACCCCTTCCACATATTTTCCATAGGTATAAAACAGCCTGTCTCCCGCAGTCAGACGGTATTTAAAAATATGACGTTCCTTTTTCTTTGTTCCCTGCAGCTTTTTTCCGTTTTTGGACCGAAGATATGCCTGCAGACTATAGGTTCCCTGTCCGGCCACTTCATAAAGACGCACCAGTTCGTTCTCTATCTTTTCTGCCAGCCTTTTCGACAGTCTTTTATTTTCTGTCTGCTTCATAAATTCTTCCAGATTCAGCAGTTCCATACCGTCCCTCCTTTCCCGGGATTTCCATACGTTATGGCATATTGCCAATCACAATAATCTTTCCGTATTCACTCAGTCTTTCTTCTGCATATTTTCTCGCAGAGATTTCGATATCCTGCATATAATACGACAAATGTCCTTCTTTTGTCCCGGTATCCCCTTTGATATCTTCATATTCCGCCCGCCATTGTTCTACCTGACGGAAAAACAACAGATCGGATTCTTCTTCCACTGCTGAAACACAGGCATACTGGTAAGCATGATACATTTCATGAAGCACTCCGGTCAGTATTGTTTCCTCATAGGGCAGATATGCTTCACTTAACAAAATTACATTCCGTTGCTGCACATACCGTCCTACCACATTACTTTCCAGTGCAGTCACCTGTAATACAGGAGCCTCAATTCCAAGATATTCCGCTTCTATCTGTACCACCCGGTTCAGTACATCTACTTTTTCCTGTATCTCTAATGTACGGTAAATATCCGGTTTCAAATTTGTCAGCAGATCCAAATGTTCCAGAATACTCTTTCCTTTCGCTTCCACCACAATCATCTCTGCTTCCGAAGCGGTATAATACTTTCTTCCGCTTTCTTTTAAATAAGTATCAGCAAAAAAGTTTACACCATATACCAGGACCCCTGTGGCAAAAATCGCAGCATACCCTGTCATAATGTAGCCGGCACTTTTATAAAAACACCACCAGCCCGGTGCTTTCCGATGTTTTACTTTTACCCACACAACAGCACTGACAGCATACAAAATCAAAATAGCTATCAGCCCATTAAGCCATCCTGCATGCTTTCGAAAAAGCGATGCTGTAAGATATGCTCCTATATAAATAAACTCTACCAGTATAATTCCCAGTAACACTTTACTCTTTATTAGTTTTTCCATCGTTTCATTTCCTCCAATCTTCTTTTATGGCATGCCATTCAAAGCTCCAGCCAAAAGTGGCTGGAACACAAATAAAGTTTCTGACACGAAAACTATTTTTTGAGGTTTTGTGCAAACAGACATAGTTATGGCGTCTTTTCTCTAAATAAACTCTAACCAACTATTCCTATCATTCCCTCATATACATAGTTTCGCCGAAACCATTATGTTCCAGCCACTATAAAATTCTGCACAATATTAACTATTCTTTAGACTTATTCAAAAATTAACAGTTATCTACCTGACCTTTCAACATCTGTCTGATTATAAATCTATGATACCTTTTTATTTCTGCATTGTCAAGCCGGAAATTCTCTCCCTGGGATACAGGTGGAACATACACACAATTGCTAATGAAACTACCATTTTTTATGTAAAATGCTCCAACAGCCTTTCATACACCTCTTCAAATTTACTTTTTGCATTAACATGCCTATACATTAGCATTAATTGAGCAGTATTCGCTTCCTTTTTGGTTTCCATAAACTTTTCTATGGACATACTCTTTACTTCCAGCATAATTTGTCCTCCTACAATAAAAAACAAACATTCTTTCTGCAGTTATCTTTTTATATGTTAAAAAAGCCTGTAGACTTTCATCTACAGGCTTTATCATCATTATACACTCAAAACCACACACTGAACTTTCCAAACAAACAACCAGACCTCTTGGTTAAGCCCTCGACCTATTAGTATGGGTCAGCTGCACGTATTACTACGCTTCCACCTCCCACCTATCAACCTTATCGTCTTTAAGGGGTCTTACTAGCTTATGCTATGGGATATCTTATCTTGAGGGGGGCTTCACGCTTAGATGCCTTCAGCGTTTATCCCTTCCAAACTTGGCTACCCGGCGGTGCTCCTGGTGGAACAACCGGTAC
>JAGBBW010000109.1 GCA_017938285.1 Lachnospiraceae bacterium | reverse complement strand
ATGTAATGGAACCGTTCTTTGTGGAAGTGATTCGCTCCTGCAGGGCACCCATTTCGGTCTGCAGTGTCGGCTGGTAACCTACCGCAGATGGCATACGGCCTAAGAGAGCGGATACTTCGGAACCCGCCTGGGTAAAACGGAAAATGTTATCAATGAAGAGAAGTACGTCCTTACCTGTCTGGTCACGGAAGTATTCTGCCATGGTAAGACCTGTTAAGCCTACTCTCATTCTCGCTCCCGGCGGCTCATTCATCTGACCGAACACCATGGTGGTCTTTTCAATAACGCCGGATTCAATCATTTCGTAATAAAGGTCATTACCTTCACGGGTACGTTCCCCTACACCGGTGAATACGGAATAACCATTATGCTCTGTGGCGATGTTGGTAATTAACTCCTGGATTAATACGGTCTTACCTACACCAGCACCACCGAACAGACCGATTTTACCACCCTTCTGGTAAGGGCAGAGCAGGTCAACGACCTTGATACCGGTTTCTAACATTTCTGTCTGGGTGGACTGCTCTTCAAACGCAGGTGCCTTTCTGTGGATTGGTAAATACTGTACTCCCTCCGGAGCCGGTTTTTCATCAATCGGATTACCGAGTACGTTGAACATACGTCCTAAGGTCTTTTCACCAACCGGAACGGAAATCGGGGCACCGGTAGCCACTGCATCCATTCCACGGACAAGTCCGTCGGTAGGACCCATGGCGATACAACGCACTGTATCGTCACCGAGGTGCTGGGCAACCTCTACTACCAGCTCGGTTTTTCCGTTCTGGATTTTAATTGCTTCGTATATTTCCGGAAGATTTCCGTTTGTAAACTTAATGTCAAGTACCGCACCGATAATCTGAGTGATTTTTCCGATATTGTTTGTAGCCAATTTCGTGTCACTCCTTTTCTTTTTTATAATTGAATGCCATAAATCTGCTTATCAGTTTATTGCATTAGCGCCGGCAATAATTTCCGTTAATTCCTGGGTAATTGCACCCTGACGGGCACGGTTGTACTTTAACTCCAGATCGGAAATCATTTCTTCGGCATTGGTTGTCGCAGAATCCATCGCCTGCATTCTTGCACCGTTTTCACTTGCAAAGGACTGCATCAGTCCGCCATAAATTAAGCTGTTGATATACTTTGGAATAATCAGGTCCAGGGCTTCCTCTGCCTCCGGTTCATAGTTCATTAACGTCAGCTTGTCCGCATCGTCCTCTTCTTCCTCTGTGGAAACTTCCACCGGAAGCAGCTTAAGCCACGTAGGAACATGGGTCACTGTGTTTTTGAACTCTATATAAACCAGATAAATTTCGCCGATTTTACCCTCAGCAAAATCTTCCAGTACCCTGCGGCCAATACTCATGGCATCACTGAATACCGGTTCATTCATAGCTTCAGAATAATCCTCTGCAATGTCATATCCCCGGCGTGCCAGGGCGTCCTTTCCTTTTCTTCCCACAGCATAAATCACTGCGTCTTCCTTACGGATGCCGCTGTTCATTACCATCTTGATAATATTGGAATTGTAGCCGCCTGCAAGTCCACGGTTGGAGGTTACCATGATAATGCCCTTTTTCTCCGAACTGCCGCTCTGAAGGTATGGGTGGATGATGTTTCCTGATTTTTTAAGCATGGAATTCACTGCCTTGTACATATGGTCGAAATAAGGCTTTGTATTCTCTGCTTTGCCCTTTGCCTTCTGAAGCTTTACAGTGGAAACAAGCTTCATCGCCTTGGTAATCTGCCCGGTGCTCTGTACACTTTCTCTGCGCCTCTTGATATCTCTCATGGAAGCCATGTTACATCACACCTCTCTATCCTCTGAATTCTTTTTTGAACTCCTCAATTGCCTTAATTAAAGCAGCTTCTGTCGCTTCGGACATCTGCTTTTCTTCGCGGATTGCCTTTGGAACTTCGGAATACTTCGTATCGATGAATTCGAACAGCTCCTTCTCGAAGTTCTGAATGCTTTCAACCGCAATATCCAGAAGATATTTTCTGGTTGCCGCATAAATAATGATTACCTGGTATTCTACCGGCATTGGCTTGTACTGAGGCTGCTTTAATACCTCACGGATTCTTTCACCCTGTGCCAGCTTTTCCTTGGTATCTGCATCAAGGTCAGAACCAAACTGTGCAAAAGCTGCCAGTTCCTTGTACTGTGCCAGGTCAATACGGATTGGTCCGGCAATCTTCTTCATCGCCTTAATCTGTGCAGAACCACCAACTCGGGATACGGAAAGACCCGCATTTACCGCCGGACGGAAACCGGAATTAAACATTTCTGTTTCCAGATAAATCTGACCATCGGTAATGGAGATTACGTTGGTAGGAATGTATGCAGATACGTCACCTGCCTGTGTTTCAATGATTGGAAGAGCCGTTAAGGAACCGCCGCCCAAAGCATCGGACAATCTTGCTGCACGTTCCAGAAGTCTGGAATGCAGGTAGAAAACGTCACCTGGGAACGCTTCACGTCCTGGTGGACGCTTTAATAACAGGGACAGGGTACGATAAGCAGCAGCATGCTTACTTAAGTCATCGTAAATAACGAGTACATCCTCTCCATTTTCCATCCATTCTTCACCAATCGCACAGCCTGCGTATGGTGCAATATACTGTAACGGTGCCAGCTCACTTGCTGTAGCAGCTACAATCGTGGTGTAGCTCATGGCGCCGAATTCTTCTAAGGTCTTTACAATACCCGCAACGGTAGACGCCTTCTGGCCGATTGCAACGTAAATACATTTTACGCCCTGGCCCTTCTGATTGATAATGGTATCAATTGCAATGGCAGTCTTACCGGTCTGACGGTCACCAATGAT
>JAGBBW010000108.1 GCA_017938285.1 Lachnospiraceae bacterium | reverse complement strand
GGGAGGTGGAAGCGTAGTAATACGTGCAGCTGACCCATACTAATAGGTCGAGGGCTTAACCAAGAGGTCTGGTTGTTTGTTTGGAAAGTTTCAGTGTGTGGTTGAAAGAGTATAAATGAATAGGTGTATCAGGTATGGTACAAAAAATGAGGATAGAACGTGAGTGATATCCTTTTTATTTTACAGATGGATAGTGTAATGGCTCCTTGGTCAAGCGGTTAAGACATCGCCCTTTCACGGCGGTAACACGGGTTCGATTCCCGTAGGAGTCACTTAAATGAGATTGATAACCGTTAACGTTATCAATTTTTTTATTACTTAGAGCGTGTTTGAAAATTCATTGCTTTCTTAAAAATATCAAAAGAGTCATTCCAGAACTGCCCTCCGGCTGACCGGGGACTGTATGGAATGACTCTCTTTTATTTTACTTTATGCTGTTTTACGGAAAATCCTGGTTGAAATTACAGCTGAGGACCAGCTGCAACTAAAGCCTTACCAGCATCATTGCCTTCATACTTAGCAAAGTTCTTGATGAAACGTCCAGCTAAGTCCTTAGCCTTTGTCTCCCACTCAGCTGCATCAGCGTAAGTGTTACGAGGATCAAGGATGTTGGTGTCAACACCTGGAAGCTCTGTAGGAACTTCGAAGTTGAAGAGTGGAATGTTCTTTGTTTCAGCCTTGTTGATATCGCCGTTCAGGATTGCGTCGATGATACCACGGGTATCCTTAATGGAGATACGCTTGCCTGTGCCGTTCCAACCTGTGTTTACAAGGTATGCCTTAGCACCATTAGCTTCCATCTTCTTAACTAATTCTTCTGCATACTTAGTTGGATGTAACTCTAAGAATGCCTGACCGAAACATGCGGAGAAGGTAGGAGTTGGCTCAGTGATACCACGCTCTGTACCTGCAAGCTTTGCAGTGAAGCCGGATAAGAAGTAGTACTGTGCCTGCTCTGGTGTCAGGATGGACACTGGAGGAAGTACGCCGAAAGCGTCCGCGGAAAGGAAGATAACATCCTTAGCAGCAGGTGCAGTGGAAACCGGACGTACAATGTTCTTGATGTGGTCAATTGGGTAGGATACACGAGTGTTCTCGGTAACGCTGCCATCAGCGAAGTCAATCTTGCCATCCTTGTCTACAGTTACGTTCTCAAGAAGAGCATTTCTCTTGATAGCGTTGTAGATGTCTGGCTCGGATTCTGCGTCAAGGTTGATAACCTTAGCGTAGCAGCCGCCTTCGAAGTTGAATACGCCGTTGTCATCCCAGCCGTGCTCGTCATCACCGATTAAGAGACGCTTAGGATCTGTGGATAAGGTTGTCTTACCTGTACCGGAAAGACCGAAGAAGAGAGCGGTGTTTTCACCGTTCATATCAGTATTAGCGGAGCAGTGCATGGAAGCGATGCCCTTTAATGGTAAGTAGTAGTTCATCATGGAGAACATACCCTTCTTCATTTCGCCACCGTACCAGGTATTTAAGATAACCTGTTCTCTGCTTGTGATATTGAATGCAACAGCAGTTTCAGAGTTAAGACCTAATTCCTTGTAGTTTTCAACCTTAGCCTTGGAAGCATTGTAAACAACGAAGTCTGGTTCGAAGTTTGCTAATTCTTCAGCAGTTGGCTGGATGAACATGTTCTTAATGAAGTGAGCCTGCCAAGCAACCTCAACAACGAAACGAACTGCCATTCTTGTATCAGCGTTTGCACCGCAGAATGCATCAACTACGAATAATCTCTTGTTGGAAAGTTCCTTTACAGCAAGATCCTTTAATGTAGCCCATACTTCTTCAGACATTGGGTGGTTGTCGTTCTTGTATTCGTCAGATGTCCACCAAACAGTATCCTTGGAGTTTTCATCCATAACGATGTACTTATCCTTAGGGGAACGTCCGGTGTAGATACCTGTCATAACGTTTACAGCACCAAGTTCTGTTACCTGACCAACTTCATAACCTGTTAAGTCAGCTTTTGTCTCTTCAACGAATAATTCTTCGAAGGAAGGATTGTGTACGATTTCAGTACTGCCTGTGATGCCATACTTTGTTAAATCAATGTTTGCCATTTGCGTAGTAACCTCTTTTCTTTATATTTTTATTAACGGTATATCTTAAGGAGTTATAGTATGTAAAAAGTATAGATAAAGCACTTTAAACTTTCCCAAAGACACCCATGTTAATTTTACTCCATATTATACAGGATATAAGGGGTTTTCGTCAATATTTTAAATTGAAAATTCTGTATAAACTCTGTAAATCCTCTGTGAGAGTATGAAAATCAGGCAGGTAATAATGAGAATAGCTATACATTTATTAATTAACCTGCGGTTGGCATATAAACTGTAATGGCGGCAACCATGTCGTCCTGCATTAAAAAGGCAATGCAGATGGGGAGTCCGTCCTGGTCCTTTTCCAGATAAGCAGTGTAGGCATAATCGTAATTTGCCAGAAAGCTTTCTGGAAACAGGTCGTCCCGGAAGCTGAAAAGATTGCCGTAGCGGGCGCTAAAGGAGGAATCGTCCCAGTTCAGTGCGGTTTTTGCCAGGTCAGGGTACAAGGTAAGAAGCTCCTGTTCCGTCATGCCCACCTTTGCACCGCCGGACAGAGGATAGTCCGGGGTGGTGATGGCAATATTCCAGGCGTGGCTGTCATTCTGGATGGTATAGAAGAAATGGCAGATACCATCCAGGGTCAGGGTATACCATTCATCGTAGCCCCATTCGTCCAGGGATTCATACGTTTCCTGGGCCCCGCCAGCGAGAAGCTCCGAGTAACGAGGATAGTGAATCTGGTTCCTGAAAGCGAGATTCCAGCCCTTTCCCGCCACAACAGCTTCGTTTTCTGCCAGCACCGGATAAGTCATGCTGTGGGTTCTGTAAGTTGGAAGCAGTCGTCCACTGTCCATGGTCCAGCCGTCCTCAATCATTCTGTTTGCGGCAGCCTCCCGCTGGAGACGGTACACATTTCCTTCTTTTAACAGAATAAAAGTAAAAATATCATCACTGCCCACCGCAAGGAACGGCACTCGTCCTTTTTCATCCGTGACGCCCTCTTTTAAGCGTTCTTCCATGCTGACTAAATCACAGCCCTCAAAGGAATACCAGCCATCCAGCGCCGGAAGAATCCAGGCACCGTGGTCCCAGTGAATGGCAGTGCGGTTTTTCATATCAATAGTGGTGTAGCGCTGGGTGGAAACGTCGTAGTCTGTAACAGTAAACATGCGCAGTCCGTCGGAATAGGTGTCAGGTACGGTCAAAATGTCTAAAATGGCGGTTTTCATGGCAGCCAGAACTTCGTCCAGGGTTTCTTCTTCGTCTGCACGGTAGAAAATAATATCGTTGCATATCGTAGGAGAGTAGTTATCCTCGTCGCAGCTGGCAATGCGCTGGAGTTTTTCGCCGTTGTAGTCCGCAAAGTAAGGATTTCCATAAATGGAATCATCGGAGGCAATGCGCCATGCACCATCATGGTATTGAATGGTTATAATGCCGCTTTTTACAACATTAACCGGGGTGTCTATATATCCGTGGTATTCAATGGTAAAGGTATCCTGCTGGTCATATTCCATACGGACAAAGCGGTAGGACAGGTCTTCTGTATGGGAGGTGTAGGATATGGTATACAGTTCCCCGTTCTGCTCTGCCAGGAATGGATGGTCCCCGCCAAGCAGCAGAAAGTTATCTGCCAGTATTTTGGCATGTTCCGGGGTGCATATCGTTTCCATGTAAGCCATGACATTCTGCAGGCTTGGAAAACGGTCATCTGTGACTTTACGGTAACCCTCCACGCCATGAAGAGTAACGTCATTGTTGTCGTGGGACAGACCGGTCCGGAATAGCATATTCTGCATATCCTGATAGGAAGAAAACAGGGCCATGGTCATGGTACTGCCGTTATCCTGCAGTTCCCGTTCCGGAAAGAGGGGAATCTGCCAGTCCGGGTGGATGGCTGTATCGCCGGAGGAAAAATCAATATCCGTAAAAGGCATCATAGTTGGGGTAGGAGTTCCTTCCGGCAGGTCAGCCGGGTTGCTGGCAGGTTTTTTCGCAGCTGAGGTGGTCAGGGTAATGATAACGGTGGCAACAATAATAACACCTGCAACTATCATGCCCGTGGTGTTTTTCTTTGACTTCATGATGGCAGTAATGCGTTCTTCCATGGCAGTTTTACTGAAATTGCTGCACAGTGGTGTCATTGGACTCTTTTTTTCTTCCATGTGGATGAGGGTGCCGGCATAGGAGGCTCTGGTGTCCTCTTCATAGTGCTTTACCACGCATTCATCGCAGGACAGTTCCAGGTCACGGTTAAAGAAAAAGTACATCAGCCACACAAACGGATTGAACCAGTGAATACACAGGGCGGCTGTCATCATCAGCTTCCATAGAAGGTCGAAACGGCGGATGTGGGTAAATTCATGGTACAGAATGTAATCCAGTTCCCTGGTATCCTCCCAGTCCATGTTTTTCGGCAGCAGGATGACCGGACGAAAGAGACCGTAGGTCAGCGGTGCGGAGATTTTGTCGGACTGGCGGAGTTTTATGTTGCGGTTGGTCCAGTGATGTTTTCTCCAGTTCAGGAGGTATTCGTTTGTCACCGGAAGGGAGGTATGGAACTCTCTGTGGCATTTGATATAAGTAATCAGAAAAAATATAGTGCTTCCAAGAAATCCTGCCATCCAGATAAGACGGAATGGATGGGAATACAATTGTTCTTCGGAAGGTTGTGCGGCAGTGAGCGTATCTTCGCCAGAGTCCGGTGTCGGAAGCTGCATTGCCTGTACATTGGAAGTATCGTTTGGAAGAGCAATAACACCGCTGTTTTCTACAGAAGAATCAGAAGCTGCTGTATTCTTTTGGTTTGGCATGGGGTTTTCTTCCGGGAAGAAGGTATTGGACTGGAACGCATTTACCGGGAAACCATCCGGACTGGAATTTTCAGGTAAAGTGCCGGAATCTGCAGATGCTTCTGAAAACAGTGCCGCTATGTCCTTCGGCAGCAGGGAATAAATGCTGAATCCGGACTCAATTTCAAAAGGCACCAGCAGGCGCAGCAGCGCAATGCCCCATAAAATCAGAAAGGTTTTCTTTGGAAGTTTATGCAAGGTAAAAACACGAAGGATGAGAACAGCCAGAATAATGACGGCTCCGTATATGCTCATTTCCAATAATGTCATGGTGGTCTCCTTTCAGGACTATTCCAGTTCTCCAACAATGTCCTTTAATTTCTGAATCTGGTCTTTGGATAATTTTTTTCTGCCAAGCAAAGCAGCAAATAGTTTATCCACGGAACCATCATAAACTTTATTAATCAGTTCTTCGGTTTCTGCTGCCTGCACTTCTTCCTTTGGAATCAGGGCATGGCACATAAAGTTCGGTTCACTGCGTTCGATGGCACCTTTTTTGATGCAGCGTTTGATAAGAGTGTAGGTAGTGTTCATGTTCCACCCGGTTTCCCCTTTTAAAACATCGGAGATGTGCTTGGCAGTGACATCGCCCTCCTGCCAGAGGACATTCATAATTTTTAATTCGGAATCAAATAGTTTTATGGACATGGTTGTCTCCTTTCGGAAATTTTTATAAGACTGGAGTAGTGTGTATCTGTATGTTATACTACCACAGTCGTGAGGGAAAGTCAACACTACCAGAGTAGTTTTGAGGGCGTCAAAAAACCCCTGGAATACCAGGCAGATGCAGAACGTGCATGGCTGGTATTCCAGGGGTTTTTTGTTTATGAGATAAGAAGTAGTATGATGATAACAATAATAAAAATTACATTTCAGTCATGGAAGAACTGCTCATGTCCGGATCTACGGCAATATGCTCGCAGGTATTGTAACGAAGAGCCACAAACTGGTCCCGGTTGCTATGTAACAGTTTTTTCAGGTCTTCGGAGTAACCGGTGATGACCCATGGGAACATCTGGTTCATGGTCTTTAAGATGTTCTGGGCAGCAGCTTCGTTTGCCACGGAAATGGTATAAGCGGTAGAAACTCTTTCCACAATTACAGTGACACTGTAGGTAGTACCGGTCTTGATACCATTGGTACGGTGGGTGGTGGTGTTCTGGTAAGCCCACATGATTTTGTTGTTTGGTAAAGCTCTTGGAGCAGCACCGTCAAAGTAATACGTCATCAGCTTGCCGATTTTAATGGAATCGTCCTTGCTGGATGTCATAGGGAAGGAAATACCACGGTTGTAATCAGAATCAATAACAGAGTCTGTGTAACCGGCAGCGGCAATATCCTTCAGGAACTTCTTTAAAAAGCCGTTTTTGCTTCCGCTTACAATGCGGATGATACCATAGACCAGAAGGGCTGCACCACCGACAACACCGATGATGTTAAAAATATCAATCGCGGTTTTTCCGGTGTAGCAGTCGATATAGTAAGGAAGGGTATTTTCTTCACCATAGGCATCAATGACATCACCAAAATAGGAATATTCTTTGTCGTTTAATTTTTTGATTGTACCACAAAGGTAAACGGTATCGGCAATGCCGTCATCCCAGTAATCATTATATAATTTTTCCATGTCCTTTTCCAGGATAGCAGGAACCTTGACAGACATGATGCGGTAATCTTCGTCATTTTCGTCACCAGTAAAGATGGCGTAATATAAGTCCGTAGTTTTTTTGTAGGAAGAACCTTCCTTCTTCTCATACATTTCTGCATAGCAGCCAAGAGTGGCATACAGGTCAACTTCTACAATCTGGCCCGGCTTGATTTCTTCCGGCTGTAATTCCAGAAAATTCTGATATCCTGTCACTGCATGGAAAGCACGTGGACCACAGAGTATCAGTAAGGCAGCACCAATTACAATCCACAGGATGGATGTAAAAAGTGATTTTTTGAAAGACTTTTTCTTCAGTGTTTCAAACATGGGAAACCTCCAATTCTATTTTTTGATTTTTCATAACAGGTAGAATTTAGCATATTGCAGTGTGAAATGCAAGGAAATAATGTCGAATTAGGACGGATTGCCTACGGAAAATACGTTACTTTGCTAAATTGCTAAATTATTTTCATAAAAGTGGTTGACAATGTAGTACACTTGGTGTATGATATAATCGTACTACAAAATAGTACGGTTTATTTGCAAATAAAAGTGTACACGAAATGGAGAATAACAACATGGAAAATAACACAATTGAGCTCACAAAAACCGAATGGTCTGTTTTGGAATGTCTGTGGGAGGAAGCTCCAAAGACAGTCATGCAGATTGTAAAGGATATGAAGGAACGTGCCGGCTGGGCGAAGAGCACCAGCACCACCATGGTGAAGCGCATGACGGAAAAGGGTCTGCTCCGCTGTGAGGAGGGAGAAAAGGCAAGACTGTATTATCCGATGGTGGATAAAGAAGAAGCGGTCCACCAGGAAACCGAGTCTTTTCTGGGCCGGGTATACCAGGGCAGCATTGGACTGATGATGAGTGCCATGGTAAAAAGAAACCATTTAACGGAAAAGGACATTGCAGAGCTGCATGCGCTTCTGGAGGCGGCGGAGAAGAAAGGAGAATAGTGTGAAAAATCACATTGATATGCTGATTTTTCACACGGCTATTTGTGCCGAGAACGTCACAAATGAGCCCTGATGCGACAACAGAAATCGCCTTCGCGAATTTCTGTTGCGCGATTCCTCGAACAAAAAGACGTTCTCGGAAAGGAGAATAACATGACAGAATGGATTTTAACATCGTCAGTGCTTATTTTACTTGTAGCGGCAGTACGGGGCCTGTTCAAAGAAAGAATGAAAGCAAAGTATGTTTATGCTTTGTGGCTGATTGTACTGGTGCGTCTGCTTTGTCCGGTAAATTTTGGCGCGCTGTCCTTTAATCTTTTGTCGCTGGCGGAGAAAGGACAGGAACGGCTGGAACGGCAGGTACAGAACAATCGGACGGAAAGTACAGTACAAAGCAGTATGACGGAGAAAACGGCAGGAAATCTGCAGGGAGGCTTTACAGCGCAGACAGAAGGGACGCTTAAGGAAACCGGGACAATGCAATGGGAAAATATGGAACAGGGAAGTCCGGTGGAGCCATCAGAACGTATGCTTCGGGAAGGCAGTATAGTGCCGTCAGAAGAAAAGGGGACAAATCCGCTGGCTTTTTCTGAGTTGGACTGGCAGAAGATTTTTCTGGTTGTCTGGCTTGCCGGCATGGTACTGATTTCAGTTGTCATTTTCAATGTAAATTTGTCCTTTGGTACTATGTTAAGTATGTTCCGCAAGGAACTGCCGGGTTTTGAACGGGAGAGCCGTGGTAAAAATGTTCTTCCGGTGTATGTGGCAGACGGTATTTACTCGTCCTGCCTGTTTGGAGTAACACATCCGTCCATTTATCTGAACAAAAAAGGGATGGATGATCAGGAGAAACGATATTGTGTGGAGCATGAGTACAGCCATTACCTGCAGGGTGACATGGTGTGGTCATTGTGCCGTACCCTGTGTCTGGTTCTGCACTGGTATAATCCACTGGTGTGGCTGGCCGTAGTATTGTCCAAAAAAGATGCGGAGCTTGCCTGTGACGAGCGTACCATTGAACGTCTGGGAGAAGAGGAACGCTACCGTTATGGACATACGCTGGTAGAACTGGCAGCAGGACAGTCAAAGGCTATCCGGGTATTTGGCATGGCAACTCTCATGGCTTCGGATAAGAAGGAGGTTGTAGACAGAGTGAAAGCAATTTCAACAAAAAAAGAAACAAAAATTATTACAGGTTTACTGGTTGCATTATTAGTAGTAGGAATGGGATTCTTTGTGTTTACCGGTGAAGCAAGGGGAGAACAGGGGGTGGAAGTACCGTCTGCGACTCCGGTGCCAACGGCAGTGGTAACGCCACTACCGGATGTGACCGCAGCAGCAACACAGACTCCGGCAGCGGAGGCAGAGCAGACAGATGCTGAAAAAGAACCGGTACGCATAGAAGATCTGGAATATGGAAAGGATTATGTTTTTGTACATACAGATAAACAAGGGATTTACACCTGGGAACTGGGCAATGAGGTAAAGGATGAGGTGACTTATGAGGAACTTTCCTTTACAGACCATGTGGAACTGGTGGCAGAAACAGGAAAGGGCTGGAAACTGGACCTGGATGGAAACGGAATGGAAGATTATCTGTATCTGGATTTGAAAAGGGAAAGTCTGTACATCAATGGTTTCTGGATGAAGCAGTATACCTGGTTAAGTGACAGGGAAAATTCTTCTGTCTGTGTGCTGGATATTGATACAACGGATGGCATGTATGAGCTTAGAATCGGTGATGACGTATACTATTATGATGGAGCAGAACTTCAGCTGGTAGCAGATTTCGTGTGCCAGAAATGGGCAGATGGTTCCAGCTTTGTATCCGACATCTGCAACTTCGAACGTCTGGATGAACATACGGTATCTTTTGTACAGTACAGTGACATCTATCATTGCAAAATGAAAAGCGAGTTTTATCTGAATGAGAAGCATCATCTGGAACTTGTGGGAGGCTACAGTAATCATAATGCAGAGCACGAACACGCACCTGGTGATATGCGGGCAGACTGGACATCCGGAAGCAGTAGTGTAATAAAGAATTTTACACCTTATGCGGAGGTGGCAGACAGAACTTACACGGAGCTTTCGTTCACAGACCATATCAGACTGGAGGCAGGAGATGAAAACGGCTGGCTGGTTGATTTAAACGGTGACGGAACAAAAGAACAGCTTTGTATTTTCATGGGATATATCTGTGTGAATGGATATGGAATGATAACTCTTGCAGATACCGTGGATTCTTATATCTGGCTGCTGGATATTGATACAACGGATGGCGTGTATGAAATTCTGCTGGAGAATGGCACTCTGTGGGTGTACGATGGAAAGACACTGGAACTGGTATGGTGTCTTGTAAATTACAGCTGGACAGACGGTTGTACATTCCAGGGAAATCTTTATGAGTTTACCAGAGTGGATGAACATACCATCTGCTTTGACAATCTTCACAAAGAATCCATCGCTGGTGGATATGAAATTCTGGCAGGCCAGTACCGTTTAAATGGTATGCATGAACTGGTACTGTGGCAGACAGAAGAATGTGAACATGGTTCCGGTCATGCACATGGCAGCTGGAACTAATTGAGAGAAATATAAGAACAGGGGCTGAGGCAACATTACGTATGTTTGAAGGGATTGTAATGTTGCCTCAGCCTTGTGTTTAACGGATTTCCACTACCCGGTAGCCTGCCCTTTTCACGGCTGCAATGAGTTCGTCATCACTGATATTTCTTGCCATGGAAACAATGGCTTCTTTTTTCTTTAAATTTACCCTGGCGGAAGCACCGTCAATTTCGTTAATGCTTTTTTCCACCCAGCCTTTGCAGTGGTCACAGGTCATGCCGTCCACCCGGACAATTTTCTGGCCGATAACGTTGTCCAGCTTCTTTTCCGGCACCGGAGCAGCCTGGCTTCCGCCGCCACAGCAGCTGCTTTCATGCCGGAAATGCCGGATAAAGGCCCGGATGCCGATGAGGAGCAGGACAGCAAGGATGAGGATGATAATAATGTTTTCCATGGGAATTCTCCTTTACGCACAATGTTGTTTTATTGTGTTTGTTGTTAGTTGATACTAACTATAAGAATACATGGATTTTGAGTTTTTGTAAAGGGGAAATACCTGTATTTTTGAGGTGCGGTCTTATACAGGCAACCCCCATCTATTTAAGTTGAATTTAATAATTTTCCAGCAGTTCTTCCAGTATTCCAAACGGCATCGGTCCGGTTTCCAGCAGAAATTCATGAAAACGGTAATCGCTGTATTCCCCGCCCCAGTTCTGCTCTGCCTGCTGTTTCAGTTCCATAAATTCCAGATATCCCACAGCATACGGAAGATAGGCTCCTGGCTCCGCTAAGAGTGTCTGGTAAATCAGGTCAGAGGATTCCTTCGGAAAACCATAGGAAGTTAAAAATGTGGATAACTGTTCCGGGGTGTAGCCATCATAGTGGATAAAAATATCGGACAGGGCATACAGACAAAGAGTTGCTGTCTGGTCTGCCTGCAGGAAAGAAGTCAGTGCACTGGAAAAATTGGCATATTTGTAGCTGTAGGTTTCCACATAGGTCGCCCAGCCCTCTTCGTAGCCGGTGCTGGATAACAGGTAACGCAGCGGATGGATGTCACCGGACAGGGTGGCGACGGTCTGGTACAGGTGTCCCGGATAGCCTTCATGGGCAATAGTCGGGAACAGTGCTTCTGCATCGTAACGGGAATTTCCGTTAATATAAATGACACCGCTTTCAAACTGGTCGATGGGCGGTACCAGATACATGGCAGGGCTGACGTAATCTTCCAGTGCCTTTGGAATATATTTCACATTGTATTCACCACAGTTGACATGAGGAAAATCGTTTGCGGACTGTGCAGTGATATATTCAATAATCAGTTCCGGGTCTGTTTCCGGGTAATCCGGTTCCAGGGCATTGTCATAAAGTGCCGGGTCTTCTGCCAGAGCAATCGCCATGGTATTGCAACCGCTGGTAATGGCAGAGGACAAGGCCTGTTTTAATTCTTCCATGGTTTTGTCCGTGCCGGTGCTGATGGCAGTCAGCAGGGCATAATAGTCTTTTCCATGTTCGAAATAACAGAGTCCGTATTTGTTGGTTCCGGTGCCAAGGCAGCCCGTCAGGGTTTCTGCCAGCAAGTCGTATGCCGGGAAAACGGCACTGTAAAGAGCGTTCTGGTTTTCCAGTATATATTCTGTTTTCTGGGACAGGGAAAGGTCCAGTCCTTCCAGACGTTCCCTAAAGGTACTGATTAAAAAATGGTCATCCGGATTTTTTACAAAGTCTTCACACTGGGCAATGATTTCTTTGGCTGTCTCATCATCCATGAAATATCCGGCAGCGCTTTTTTTCTGCTCAAATTCCGCAATTTCCTTAAAATAATCATAAATGCATGGCAGCAGGTCAAGATAGTGTTCCACATCTTCTATCGTTTCAAACCGGTATTCCGCCAGAATAATCGGCAGCTGCGCCTGGTAGCCGGTGGTAGGTCCCAGAAGCTCCGAGAGATACGGAGAAAACTCATCCTGCAGGGTCAGGTCCAGATGGTGCTTCAGGGCTTCATAAGTCAGCTGTTCTTCGGTGGAAAGACTGGCGGTGTCATAATTTAACAACTGTTCGTACAGGGTCAGGGCATCCTCATCCGGTGAGATGGCATCTTCAATGGAACCAAGGGTAATCGGATAGTCTGCAACTCCGTAATTTTCCGGCTGGGACAGGGAATAGCGCAGGGAAATAGTGTCTGTGGTGACTTCCTCCAGAAAAATGTCCATGGCAAATTCATCAAAGGTGGGTGTCGGTGTGGGAATGCCGGAGACATAGCCGGAATGCTCCGGGGGGACAGAAGGGTCATTGGTGCAGCCGGCAAAGAGCAGGAGGAAGCATAAGGGGAGGGTATGTAAAAGGCGGTGTTTTTGCATGGGAAAATCCTTTCGTTTCAAAAAATTGAACAGAGCAGGGAAGAAAGCCTGGTCTGGTTTATGGGTTCTGTAGGTATATATGCGGAGGGGGAGGAGAATATGAGGATTTTTTAAAGAACTCCACTATTTTTATAAAAGCCTCCATGCTATAATACGATTAAAGGTGAGTATTTTAGCATGTTATAATGGAAACGGTTGATTGAAGTTGATAGTGAGAATATATATTGATATTTCTAGGGAGGAAGAACTTGTATGAAGAAACTGTTTAAAGCAATACGACACAATGATTTGGAAGAGGTAAAGGTTATCATAGAAAAGAAACCGGAGCTTGTCTCTTGTATCAGTACTCCGCCACCCAAGAAGGATCAGGGTCAGTCGCCGCTTCAGGTAGCCATTAAAGTAGATGCATTTGATATTGCCTACTATCTTATCGAGAAGGGGGCGGATGTCAACTTCATGGAAAGCGAGGATTGTGGTAGCAACAAACGAATGCCGCTTCTTCACGACTGCATAATAGGCATATTCATTAGTATGTGCTATGGCATGAAGAATGCCGAGATATCGGACAGGCATGTTTCGCTTTTAAAAACATTATTGGAACATGGTGCAGACCCTAATAAGCGTAACACATCTGACATGGCGGCATTGGACATATGCGTACACCGTGCAAGCTATGTGCTTGACGACGAAATTTACAGCAAAGTTCATGATTTTGTCAAAAAGCAGTTGGAACGTGTGCTTGACCTGCTGTTGGAGCATGGTGCAGACTTTAAAGCATGGGCAGATGGTAATTATCTTCCAAACACTAATGAATTTGGCACAAACAGGTCGCAGTTTCTTGACGACTTTAAACCTGTTCCGGATAGGTTTGAGAGCTTCACCATAAAAGGGCACAAGGTTGAGCGGGTTGTAAAAGGCGACATCGACAGGACAGCAAGAACAAGAGCTTGTATTCAGGGTTATTGTGAAAGACGTGGACTGAAAGTGTGATGAGGAGAATCTTGATTTTTGGTTTGAATTATAAAAAAGTGAAGGTGTCATTTTGACATAAATTTATGTAAAAACAGTGTTAGGAAGCTGGTGTGGAACCATCTCCGCATAATGAGTGGCTAAATTTAGTTTAAGGTGTGGGATTACTCGCAGACTAAAAGAATACAATATTTTTGAGATTGGAGAAAAAACAGATGCAAAAACCTATTATTGATGAAACAAAGCTGTCAGAAACAATGAGAATAATTGAGATGGCGGCAGAGCTTATGGCAGAAAAGGATTGTGATGAAGATATAGAGGCAAAGACTACCTTGGAAAAACTACAACAGGACTTGAGGATTATAACAGATAACAAAAAAATAAATATTAGAGATTATGAAAGATACTGGAGTGCTGTGGATTTGAAAACTGTGGCAGAGGGTGCTCTAATGCCTGTTCCGGAGAAAGAGGATTTATCAGATGCACAGATTAAAGAAATTGTGGTAAATATTCTGCAATATAGTGAGGCAGAAATGACATGGTGGCTGAACTATTTAAAGGTAAATACAGGTTTAAATAACATTTCGGATTATATTTTTTATCCGGATATGCTGGGGCTGGATTCGGAAGCTTCACTGGAGCAGATTGCAGACAGGATTATAGCGGATAAAAAGTGAAAGTTCCTTAATAAAGGAGAACAGTAAAACATGATGTATAACGAAGCTTTGTTTGAGAGAGTGAGAAGCTTATGCGGTGGTAGATTTAAGGGAGAAATAGAAGAAAGTCTTATTGATAAGTGGGAAGAGAAATTAGGCGTATGTTTTCCTGACAGTTATCGGGAATTTTTAAGGAAGTTCGGTGATGGAAGCTTGTGTGGCATGCCCTATCTTGGTGGAATAAGTAGCGAAGATTTTTCAGCAGCATGGGAAGATACAAGTAAGTACAGAGAAAAAGGTATTCTGCCTCAAGAACATCTTGTTGTAGCAACCAGCGGTGATGTTGTGAAGACAAATGGTGAAGCTTATGGGGTGGATAACCTTTATTGTCTGGATACTGGTCATATGGCAGATGGAGAGTGCCCGGTGCTGGTTTATCATGTATGGGAAAATGGAGAAGTGGAATTGGAGGAATATGCGTCCAATTATTGGAAAATGTTTGACAAAATGGTACAGGAGCTTTATCTCGAAAAAGGAGTTGAGAAAGAAGCATGGCTGGCTTCTAAAGGAGGCAAAAGAGGCCTTCCCACAGGTATGGGATATAAGAGCTGCTTTATGGTGGTGGAAGGTGTCAGTCAGAAGGCTGTATTGGATATATTTTTGCAGGGGAAAGCGAAAAAATATACATACAAAGATGGACTTGCAATAGTAGGGAAAGCTGATATACAGGAAAATACGGTGCTTGTAAGTTCTGTATATAAGAAGCAAATTTATATTATTGGTGACACAGTAAGTCAGTTCTTTTATGATACAGAGCGTTTTTTAGAAAAGTGTAAGGAATTGCCTAAGGTATATGTTTATATGACACACAGAGTCAGCGAAACCCATGGATTTGCACTGGTTGAGAATGGGGAGCTGGTTCGGTTCTTTTGTTATGATGAGGATGACATTAGAAATATTGGGAAACCATTACCGGAGGAAATTGCATTAGAATATCAATTGCCACATAGTTTTAAAGATGTGCGAAACAAGGAAAAGGAATTCACGATTGTTAATGAGGATGTGATTGTGGAGCTTGCAATTCGTCAGGTAGGAATTGATGTGGAACAATACCCTTACAAGGATGCGAGGGTGGGGGAAATGATGGTGTAAACGAATACTGATTTAACAAGGGATGTACACTTTCAATCTTACGGAATATAAGGATATCCGAAATTAAAACAGAATACACTGAAAGAAGTTGATTACGGACAGGCTTTTGAAACTGCTGCGGTTTCCGGTGTGTTCGGCGGTGTCATGGAACTGGGTTCTGCTGCTATTTCCAAAGTGGTTGACTCAGCCGCAGTACTGGTAAAAAAAGCGAAGATTCCTGAGAAGTTCAAAAAATTTACCCTGCCGGGAAGCAAGGGCAAATCAGTGGATGCCGATCTGGATATGCCGGTTGCTGGAAAGTCCAAGGGAGCCGACCTGAATATGCCGGCTGCCGGAAAATCCACAGGAGCTGACCTGGATACGCCAAGTGCCAGCAAGTCCACAGGTTCCCTGCCGGATATGCCACAAGGTACAAAGAACAGCCAGATAGACATGGAGGACCTTTCCGGTCAGGCAGGTCCATCGGTGGAGCTGCCGGAACCAGCAGGGAAGCCAAGGAGCGGAGTACCGGAGCTGCCGACAGTTGGCAAGGTGGATCTGGACTATATAGTGGTAGATCCTTCAACGATAACACCAACGAATTCGGGTCCGCTTAAGATGAATCTGCAGTTTTTTGCGGAGAGTGGTAATCCTTCTAATGTTAGTTAGACAAATCATGGATACAAACATTTTCCAGATAAAGGTATGTCGTGGAAACAGGTCATAAAGTCTACGAAGAGTGGTCCTGCAAAATATCATACAAGTATTGTGGATATTGAAGCATTTGAAAGAGAAGCTTGGAGTACTGGAATTCCTGTAACCAACGGGAAAAATTGGAAAGTTAAAAAGTACGATACAATTATTGGAGCTACAGAGGGTAAAGAAACATACTATGTAAGAATAGAGTGTAGTGCTGATACAATCCATGGTCATCCAATATCAGAAAGTGAATATAATAAATTGTTAAAGTAGAGGTACTATTATGACGACAATAGATTTCAAAGCTGGAAGAATTACTTATAATGAATTTCATGTTAATTTTAATTTGCCATTCTCAGAACAAGAAGATTGTTTAACGGAAGACTTATTGCAAGTAGAATATGAAAATGGTTATTTAATTGATTTAGGGTGGTATCCAGAATATGATGAGACTGGGAAATTTGTTTTGCAGTTAATAAATAATGGTAACTGGGGAAAACCGATATATAAAAAGCAAAGTAGAGATTGGGAACAATTAAAAAAATCATTGATTAAAGCAATAGATATGGCAAATGCAGGAATAAATTAATTAAATTATGTCTCCACTTAAGGACATCCGAAATCGAAACTGAATATTGTTTATTAAAAGCTATAAATGAGCAAGTTCGTGATTTTGCATAAAAAGAAAGACACCTTGGTTCAAAAATGTTGTATAATGAAAGTGACCAAACAAACATTTGCAGCATTCAGGAAAGAAGGTGTCTCTCGCAAATACTATAATACATCATTC
>JAGBBW010000107.1 GCA_017938285.1 Lachnospiraceae bacterium | reverse complement strand
TGATAGAGAGGGTTGCCGATGGCTTTCTGAAGGGTAGCAGCCCATTTTTCGAACTTTTCGTAATCGGAAGCGGAACCGGTGATGAAGTTTTCATCAATGCCGTTGGTACGCATCTGACGCCACTTGTAATGGTCGCCGCCCAGCCATACCTGGGTAATGGTGTCGAACTGACGGTCCTCTGCAATTTCCTGTGGGTTGATATGGCAGTGGTAGTCGATAATCGGCACCTTCTTTGCGTAATCATGGTACAGGGTCTTTGCAGTGTCGTTGGATAATAAGAAATCGTCATCCATAAATGGTTTCATAGTAAATTCCTCCTAAAAATTTTATTAAGAGTCCGGGCTGGTGGTTTCTGCTGCCCAGAGCCGGAAAAGACTGTACCGGCAGCGGATGGTACCCGGACAAATAAGTACATATTAAAAGTTAGTAGTTTCCCTTTCTGCGATATCATTGGAAATAGTAGTTTTATTTGGAACATCATTTCCGTCCAGAACCCGCATAAGAGTGGAAATTGTTGTCATGCAGAGTGTTTCCACATGATTATCGATGGAAGTAAGCTCCGGATCGGTACAGCCCGACAGAATCGAGTTGTTGTAACCTACAATGGCGATGTCATCCGGGACGGACAGTCCCTGCTGCTTGGCAAATTTGACTGCGGCGACTGCCAGCTGGTCTTCGGAAGCAACGACGGCATCAAAGTGCAGTCCCTTTTTCTGCTGTTCCATTAAAATATCCTTCGTCTGGGTAATGTCATTCGGGCAGGAAATCATCAGGTCTTCCTGTATAATCAGTCCGTTGGAGCTGATGCTGTTTTTGTAGCCGGACAATTTCTGCAGACCACTGTAAGAGCGGGACGTATACAGATACAGAATATCCCTGCGTCCCTGGTCAATCAGACGGTTGACCACATCGTAAACAGCCTGGTAGTCGTCACACAGGGTACAGTAAATGTTCGGATGATTAATATAGCCGTTGATAACCATGACAGGAATGGTGTCGGCAGCAGCGGTAATATAGGAATTGTCTTTCTTGGCAGCTTCCAGAAAACTGGAACCTACAAGAATAATGGCATCCACACGCTTGCTGAGCAGGAGCTGTAAATATTTCTGCTTATTAATAAGATCATATCCGGTACAGCACAGAAACGAATCGTAGCCGCACTTTCTTAAATTCTGTTCAAGATAGTAAACAGCATTAGCCAGAAACGGGTCAGAGGAGTCAGCGCACATGATACCAATGGTATGCATGGTGTTGAGGCCTAAGCCCCTGGCGAAGACATTCGGAGTATATCCGATTTCTTTCATTACATTCAATACTTTCTGCCGGGTCGGCTCACTGACATTTGGATTTCCGTTTAAGACACGGGAAACCGTGGCAATGGAGACACCGGCTTTTTCTGACACATCGTAAATATTCATTATGCATCTCCGTTCTGTAAGTTGTTTGTTACCGTTTGAAAGAGTTTTCAGCAATTGTATCTGAAAGCGCTTCCAATCAAAAAATAATAAAAAAAGATTTCAAATCCTATTATACAATGAAAAGTTTTGATTTACAAGAACTTTTCGTAATAAAAATACATTGACAAGCGGGCAAATGAATTGTAAAATAGATATTGTAAATGCTTACATGATTTGAAGCGTCATGAAGCGAAAAGGTTTCAAGTAAAAGGAGAAGCGAAAGATGGAGTTATTAAACAAATCTATTTCCAAGGCAGTAGAGCGTCCGGTGAAGGTTCTTCAGTTCGGCGAAGGTAATTTCCTCAGAGGTTTTGTAGACTACATGATTGATGTGGCGAATGAAAAGGGTGTATTTAACGGCAGTGTGGCTGTAGTTAAGCCTATCGCTTATGGCAATCTGAATATGTTCCATGAGCAGGAAAACCAGTATACCGTAGTTCTTCGTGGTAAAGAGGATGGTGCTGAGAAGGTAGAAACACGTATTGTTACCAGCATTTCCGACGCAGTGGACTGCATTGAAGAATATGAGAAGTATGCAGCATATGCAAAGTGTGAGACACTTCGCTTTGTTGTTTCCAATACAACAGAAGCAGGTATTGTCTATGACGAGACAGATGATTTTAACGCACTGCCTCCAAAGACTTACCCGGGTAAACTGACCAAGTTTATGTATGAGAGATACCAGCACTTTAACGGTGCTTCCGACAAGGGACTTGTTTTAATTCCATGTGAGCTGATTGAAAATAACGGCGGCAACTTAAAGGACTGCATTTTAAAGTTCGCAAAGCTTTGGAACTTAGGCGAAGGCTTTACCTCCTGGGTAGAGAATGACTGTATTTTCTGCAGCACCCTGGTTGACCGTATCGTAACCGGCTACCCAAGAGAAGAGGCTGAGGCTATCTGGGAAAAGCTTGGTTATAAGGATAATCTGGTGGATACCGCAGAAGTATTCGCTCTCTGGGTAATCGAGAGTGCAAAGGATATTTCCGCAGAGTTCCCGCTGGATAAGGCAGGCCTTCCGGTAATCTTTACTGACAACCAGAAGCCATACAGAGAAAGAAAGGTCCGCATTTTAAATGGTGCCCACACTTCCTTCGTACTGGCATCTTATCTGGCAGGCAACGATTTCGTGAAGGAATCCATGGAAGATGAAGATGTACGCAAGTTTATGATGACTACCGTTTTTGATGAAATTATTCCAACCCTGACTCTTCCAAAGGAAGAACTGGTTGCTTTCGCTAACGCGGTAATCGAGCGTTTTGAAAACCCATTCATCAAGCATGCGTTATTATCCATTTCCTTAAACTCCACTTCCAAGTGGAAGTCCCGTTGTATGCCTTCCTTAACCGGCTACATTGAGAAGACTGGTGAGATTCCTTCCCACCTGGCATTCTCCCTGGCTGCTCTTATGAGCTTCTACACAGGCTCTGAGATTAAGGACAGCGCCCTCATCGGTAACAGAAACGGCGAAGAGTACAAGATTCTTGACGACGCTTCCGCTTTAGAATTCTTTGCAGCAAATTCCTCTAAGGACAGCATGGAATTCACAAAGGCTTACCTTGGCAACACAGCTTTCTTTGGTAAGGACTTAACAACTTATGCAGGTCTTACTGAGGCCGTTGCAGGTTATCTGGATGATATCCGTACCCTTGGTATGAGAGAAGCAATTAAGAAAGTGAATGCGTAATTATATATTCAGAGTGCCAAATAAACAGTGAATCTGGAGAGAAAACAATGCAGGAATATATTATTATCAATGAAAAAGATAACGTTGCCGTAGCTCTTGCTGACCTTAAGGCAGGTATGGTAATCCGGGCGAAAGATAAGGAAGTTGTAGTAAAAGAGGATATTATGCGTGGTCATAAGGTAACTCTCTGCGACATTCCTGCCGGAGCAAACGTTATCAAGTACGGTGATCCGATTGGACACACCACAGAGGATGTGGCTGCGGGATGTCACGTACATACCCAGAATATAAAGACCAATCTTGGGGAATTATTAGAGTATGAGTACCATCCGGTAGGAAAGGTGACATTACCTGAGACAGAAACAAAATACTTTGATGGATTTAAGCGCCCGGATGGTAAAGTGGGTGTACGGAATGAAATCTGGATTATTCCGACGGTTGGCTGTGTCAACAACATTGCAACTGCCATTGCAGAGGCAGGAAAGAAGAAGTGTCATGGTTCCGTAGAGGATGTCATCGCATTTCCTCATCCATACGGCTGTTCCCAGATGGGGGATGACCAGGAAAACACAAGAACCATTCTGGCAGACTTAATTAACCATCCAAATGCCGGTGGTGTGTTAGTGCTTGGTCTTGGCTGTGAAAACAGTAACATTCCGGTATTAAAGGATTATATCGGTGCATATGATGAAAACCGTGTGAAGTTCCTGGTGTGCCAGGAAGTAGAGGACGAGATGGAAGAAGCAGACAAGCTTCTGGACGAACTGGTGGCTTATGCGGCTAAGTTCCAGCGGGAAAAGACACCGGCTTCCGAACTTATCATCGGTATGAAGTGCGGTGGCTCTGATGGTCTTTCCGGTATTACTGCCAATCCGACCGTAGGTGCATTTTCTGATTTACTGATTGCCCAGGGTGGTACTACCATTCTGACCGAAGTGCCGGAAATGTTCGGTGCGGAAACCCTTTTAATGGACCGCTGTGCTACACCGGAACTGTTTGAAAAGACAGTAGCGCTGATTAATGATTTTAAGGAATATTTTAAACGTCATAACCAGACGATTTATGAAAACCCATCTCCGGGTAACAAAAAGGGTGGTATTTCCACACTGGAAGATAAGTCTCTTGGCTGTACCCAGAAGTCAGGTACGGCACCGGTTATGGATGTTCTTCCATACGGTAAGCCGGTTACCACAAAGGGCTTAAATTTACTCAGTGCGCCTGGTAACGATCTGGTGGCTTCCACGGCACTGGCAGCTTCCGGTGCACAGATCGTTCTGTTTACCACAGGACGGGGAACACCATTTGCTTCTCCGGTGCCTACCGTAAAGATTTCCACGAATTCTCCTCTGGCAAACAAGAAGAATAACTGGATTGACTTTAACTGTGGTGTACTGGTAGAAGACGCTTCCATGGATCAGCTTTCCGGAGAACTGTTTGACTATGTGCTGGCAGTAGCTTCCGGTAAGAAAGTTAAGGCAGAAGAAGCAGGATTCCACGATATGGCAATTTTTAAGCAGGGTGTAACGCTGTAGAAAAATCAGATGGATACACGAAGCTGTAAATAAAAAGTGAAATAATGTAACTGTTTAGCACAGGACAAAACACTTGCTGTTTTGTCCGTAAGAAAGTGAGTTAGGTGTGAGCAAATCCCATCAGCGAAGCTGATTTTTATGGATTTGTGAATCGTAACTAGGAAGGTACTGAATAGTTACGAAATAATAACAGATAAAAGGAGATTAAAACAATGGCAAAAGTAGTAACAATGGGCGAAATCATGTTAAGATTATCCACACCTGGAAATGAGAAGTTCATCCAGGCAGACGAGTTTGATGTATGTTATGGCGGCGGTGAAGCTAACGTGGCAGTTTCCCTTGCAAATTATGGACATGATGCAGAATTCGTAACCAAGGTTCCAAAGAACCCAATCGGTGAGTGTGCAGTGGCTGCGTTAAGAAAGATGAACGTTGGTACACAGAACATTGCTGTAGGTGGCGAAAGACTTGGTATCTACTTCCTGGAGACTGGTGCTTCCATGAGAGCATCCAACGTAGTATATGACAGAGCACATTCTTCTATTTCTACTGCAACAGCAGAAGATTTTGATTTTGATAAGATTTTTGCAGGTGCTGACTGGTTCCACTTCACTGGTATTACTCCAGCAGTTTCCGATGCAGCAGCAGAGCTTACAGAGGTTGCTTTAAAGGCAGCAAAGAAGGCTGGCGTTAAGGTTTCCTGTGACTTAAACTTCCGTAAGAAGTTATGGACTTCTGAAAAGGCTCAGAAGGTTATGACAAACTTAATGCAGTATGTTGACGTTTGTATCGGTAACGAAGAAGATGCAGAAAAGGTTCTTGGCTTCAAGCCGGGCAACACAGACGTTACAAGCGGTGAGTTAGAGCTTGCTGGTTACAAGAGCATTTTCGAGCAGATGGTAGAAAAGTTCAACTTCGAGTACGTTATCAGCTCCTTACGTGTCAGCCACAGTGCTTCCGATAACGGCTGGTCCGCTTGTATCTACTCCAGAGATACCAAGGAATTCTATCATTCCAGAGAATACAGAATCTGCCCAATCGTTGACCGTGTAGGTGGTGGTGACTCCTTCGCTGCTGGTACTATCTGCGGTTTCCTGGATGGCAAGAACTTCAAGGATGCTCTGGAATATGGTGTAGCAGCTTCTGCATTAAAGCACACCATCCCTGGCGACTTCAACCTTGTTTCCAGAAGTGATGTTGATGGTCTGGTTGGCGGCGACGGCTCCGGCAGAGTACAGAGATAATAATAAAATTGATGTGATTTTTCCTTTGAGCTGTGGCAGTCTGTCATGGCTCAAAGTTGCATAAATGAAAGTA
>JAGBBW010000106.1 GCA_017938285.1 Lachnospiraceae bacterium | reverse complement strand
ATCTGGATGGTGGTTTTACTAGTGCAAAAGAGTTTATTCTGAAGTATGTATTACAGGATATTGAACACAAAAAACTCTTTTATGATAGTAAGACTATATTACAGGAGCTCATCCAGAATAATTACAAGAAGAGTCTTCATTATGTGCTCATTTCAGAAGAGGGACCGGATCATAATAAAGTATTTACCGTACAGGCATATATGGACCAGACACCGCTGATGACTGGTGCCGGAAAAACCAAAAAAGCTGCGGAGCAGAATGCAGCGTATCAGTCCCTGCTGAAATTTGAACAGGGTGAGTATTCGTAAAAACAGAGAGGTAACTATGTATTTAAAAAGTATTGAGGTACATGGCTTTAAATCGTTTGCAAATAAGATTGTGTTCAAGTTCCACGATGGAATTACGGCAATCGTAGGACCAAACGGCAGCGGCAAGAGCAATGTTGCGGATGCAGTGCGCTGGGTGCTGGGTGAGCAGAGTGCCAAGCAGCTGCGAGGCAGCAGGATGGAGGATGTCATTTTCTCCGGAACCCAGCTCAGAAAGCCTATGGGTTATGCCTACGTGGCGATTACGCTGGACAATTCGGACCATAAGCTTCCGATTGAGTATGAGGAAGTTACGGTTGCCCGGCGGGTGTACCGGTCCGGGGAGAGCGAGTACCTGATTAACGGAAGTTCCTGCCGGCTTCGGGATGTACAGGAACTGTTTCTGGACACCGGTATTGGTAAGGAAGGTTATTCTATTATCGGACAGGGTCAGATTGACAAAATCTTAAGCGGCAAACCGGAGGACCGGAGAGAGCTGTTTGATGAGGCTGCCGGTATTGTAAAATATAAAAAGAGAAAAGCCGCAGCAGAAAAGGAACTGGCGGAAGAACAACTGAATCTTTCCCGTATTACGGATATTCTGTCAGAAATTGAAAAACAGGTGGGACCGCTTAAGAAACAGTCGGAAACAGCGAGGGAGTATCTGCGGCTGAAGGAAGCGTTAAAGAAGTTAGAAATCAATTTATTTCTGCTCGATTATGAGCGTAATGAAAAGAGCAGGACAGAGATTGCTTCCAGAGCAAAAATTGTAACAGAGGAATTGGCGGCGGCAAAGGCAGCATACGATAACACCAGACAGGAGTACGAACGTCTGGATGCAGAGCTGGAGCAGTATACCACGGAAATTGATACAAAAAAAGAACAGCGAAGCAGTCTGCTTCTGAAGATTCAGGAAAAAGAGGGAGAAGTGCGGCTCATGCAGGAGCGTATTTCTTCCATGCGGACGAGTGACAGCCACTATAAGCAGAGGCAGGATGCGCTGGCGGCAGACAAAGCATCCAAAAAAACGGAACTGGACCGTTATGACAGGGAATTAAAACAGGTGTCTTCTTCCTTGGAAGAAAAGAAAGAACAGCAGCAGAATTCCATGGAGGAGCTGCAGGAAATCCGGAAACGGATGGTGGATTATACAAGAACCATAGAACACTGTAACCAGCAGATTCTGCAGAGTATGGCACAGAACACGGACATAAAAACGAAGATGCAGCGTTTTGAAACACTGGAAGAGCAGAATGCCATTAAAAAAGCAGAACTGGCCCAGAAAATTCTGTTACATAAATCAGAAGAATCCGGTTATGCCGAAGAAGCAAAAAAGTGTAAACAGGCATTTGAAGAACTGTCAAACCGGATTGAGGAAAAAAGAAATCTGGTCCGGGAAAAGGAATATGCCCTGTCACAGTGGAAACAGAAAGCGGTGGAACTGGCTTCTGCCATGGAACAGGCGGAGCGTGAGCGGATTCAGCAGGCCTCCAGACTGGAATCGCTGCGGAACCTGACGGAACGGTATGATGGTTATGGTAATGCCATCCGTAAGGTTATGGAGCAAAAGAGTAACACACCGGGCGTGATTGGCGTAGTTGCTGATATTATCAAGGTGGAATCAAAGTACGAAACCGCCATGGAAACTGCTCTTGGCGGCAGTATCCAGAATATTGTGACGAAAGATGAAGCAACAGCGAAAAAAATGGTGGAATATTTAAAGACAAATAAGTTAGGCCGTGCAACCTTTCTGCCGCTGACCAGTATTACTTCTAAGGCATTAGGACAGAGTCAGGAACAGGCTGCCAGGGAACTGGGAGTGATTGGTTATGCCCATACGCTGGTGCATGTGGAAAAGGAATATGAAGAGCTGGTGAAATATCTGTTAGGCAGGGTTCTTGTGGTGGATACCATGGATCATGCGCTGGCTCTGGCGAAGAAATACAGCTATTCCCTCCGGATTGTTACATTGGAGGGAGAACAGTTAAATCCGGGCGGTTCCATTTCTGGTGGTGCCTATAAAAACAACAGCAATCTCCTGGGACGCCGCAGGGAAATGGAAGACCTGGAGAAGAAAATCGAAGCATTAAAGCGGCAGACAGAAAAACTTTCAACGGAAAGGGAGTCCATCCGCTCTGCAAGGGAAGTCCTGACAACGGAAACTGTAGCAGTAAAAGAAGAAATGCAGGAATTGTTTCTGGAGCAGAATACCCAGAAAATTAGTTTTTCCGCAGCAAAGGAAAAGCTGGAAGAACTGCAGGACAATTATAAGCTGATAGAGCAGGAAGTCAGTCTGCTGGAAAGGAAGAACCGGGACAATATGTCCGGGGCAAAGGAATTAAAGGACCAGTTAAAGAAAAATGATGCTTCCATGGAGGAAGCGAAGAAAAAAATGGAAGCCTGTAATTTCTCCATGGAGCGCAACCGTTCCATAGAGGAAAAGCTTTCGGAAGAAAATGCCGCCCTGACACTGGAATGTGCCGGTCTGGAACAGAATGTGCAGTTCGTCAATGAAAACCGAAACCGTCTGTTACAGGAAATGGAACGTCTTGACCGGGAACAGAAAATTCTGAAGGAAGAAAACAGTTCTACAAAAGAACGTATTGCAGAGCAGGAAAACGGTATTACAACAGCAAAGGAACAGGTGACAGCCTGGAAAGAAACTGCTCTGGCACTGGAAGCGGCATTAAAGGAACTGGAAACAAAAAAGGAAGAACTGAACAAAGGACACAAAAGTTTCTTTGACAAACGGGAAGATATTTCAAAGCATATTTCCGAACTGGATAAGGAATCGTACCGTCTGGACGGCCAGCAGGAACGTCTGCAGGAAACAATGAACAGCCAGGCAGATTATATGTGGGAGGAATATGAGGTTACGGCAGAACTGGCAAAGCAGTTCCGTGACGAAACGCTTTCCAGTTACAATGTGGTCCGTAAAGAAATTGGTGAATTGAAAAACGACATTAAAGGTCTGGGTGATGTGAATGTCAATGCGATTGAGGATTACCGCAGTCTGTCAGAACGTTACGAATTGTATACCAGCCAGCGGAGTGACATTATGGAAGCGGAAGAAAAAATCCGCCAGTTAATTGCGCAGCTGGATACGGAAATGAGAAAGCAGTTTGAGGAAAAATTTGCGGCAATCAAGATACAGTTTGATGTAGTGTTCCGGGAGCTGTTTGGCGGCGGCAAGGGTACTCTGGAACTGATGGAGGATGAGGATGTGCTGACTGCCGGAATCCGGATTATTGCCCAGCCGCCGGGAAAGAAGCTGCAGAATATGATGCAGCTGTCCGGTGGTGAGAAAGCACTGACTGCCATAGCGCTGCTGTTTGCAATCCAGAACCTGAAACCGTCTCCATTCTGTCTGCTGGACGAAATTGAGGCGGCGCTGGATGATTCGAACGTAGGACGGTATGCAAAGTATCTGCATAAACTGACGAAAAATACACAGTTTATTGTGATTACCCACCGTCGTGGAACGATGGCATCGGCAGACATTCTGTACGGTATTACCATGCAGGAAAAGGGTGTATCCACACTGGTATCCGTAAATCTGATTGAGAATGAACTGGATAAATAACAGGAGGAAATGGAGGATATATGGGAGAAAAGAAAAAAGGTTTTTTCAGTCGTCTTGCAGAGGGACTGACAAAGACGAGAAACAGCATTGTTGCTGGTATTGATTCAATTTTCCGCGGCTTTTCTGCGATTGATGATGATTTTTATGAAGAGCTGGAAGAGATTCTGATTATGGCGGATGTTGGTATCAACGCCACCACAAAAATTATTGATAATCTGAAAGAAAAGGTAAAAGAAACAAAGACGAAAAATCCGGCAGAATGCAGAAAACTTCTGATGGACAGTATGAAAGAACAGATGTCTGTGCCGCTGGATGCCTACGAATTTGAAAACAGAAAATCGGTGGTTCTTCTGATTGGTGTCAATGGTGTCGGCAAAACCACTTCCATTGGTAAGCTGGCAGGACAGTTAAAGGCAGATGGAAAGAAGGTTCTGGTAGCGGCAGCGGATACGTTCCGTGCGGCAGCCATTGAACAGCTGACAGAGTGGGCGCATCGTGCGGAAGTGGAAATTATTGCCCAGAAAGAAGGTTCTGATCCGGCCGCAGTCGTTTTTTACGCAGTGACAGCGGCAAAGGCAAGAAACACGGATGTGCTGCTTTGCGATACCGCAGGCCGTCTTCATAACAAGAAGAATCTGATGGAGGAATTAAAGAAAATTGACCGTGTCATTGAACGGGAATATCCGGGCTGCCACAGGGAAACCATGGTGGTTTTGGATGGTACGACAGGTCAGAACGCTCTGGTACAGGCAAAGGAATTTAATTCCGCTGCGGCAATTGACGGTATTATTTTAACAAAGCTGGATGGTACGGCAAAGGGAGGTATTGCTCTGGCAATTCAGGCAGAGCTGGGTGTCCCTGTAAAATATATTGGTGTTGGGGAACACATGGAAGACCTGCAGAAATTTGATCCGGATGCATTTGTAGATGCATTATTTGACGGAATGACAGCAGAAGAAAAGGAGAAATAACAATATGTTGACACTGGAAAAATTTGAAGAAGCTTCAGAGGTAGTAAAGAAAGTCACGAATAAGACAAAGCTGGTATACAGTGATTATTTGTCGGAAATGACAGGAAACAAGGTTTATTTAAAGCCGGAAAATATGCAGGTAACAGGTGCGTATAAAATCCGTGGTGCGTATTACAAGGTGAGCACCCTGACCAAAGAAGACCGTCAGAAGGGTCTGATTACCGCTTCTGCCGGAAATCATGCCCAGGGTGTTGCCTATGCGGCAAAAAAGTTTGGCTGCCGTGCGGTTATTGTTATGCCGACCACAACTCCGCTGATTAAGGTAAACCGTACCAAGAGCTACGGCGCAGAGGTTGTTCTGCATGGTAATGTGTATGATGAAGCCTGCGCCTATGCGTTGGAAATGGCGGCAAAAGAAGGCATGACCTTCATTCATCCGTTTAATGATGAGGATGTGGCAACCGGACAGGGCTCCATTGCCATGGAAATTGTGCAGGACCTTCCTACTGTGGATACCATCCTCGTTCCGGTTGGCGGCGGCGGTCTGCTGGCTGGTATTTCCACACTGGCAAAGATGTTAAATCCAAAGATTCGTGTCATTGGTGTAGAGCCAATGGGGGCAAGCTGTATGCAGGAATCCCTGAAAAAGGGTGAAGTAGTGACGCTGCCTCACATTGATACGATTGCAGACGGTACTGCGGTTAAGACTCCTGGTGACAAGATTTTCCCATATATCCAGGAGCATGTGGATGAAATTATTACCATTGATGACAGTGAACTTGTGGTTGCGTTTCTTGATATGCTGGAAAACCACAAGATGGTAGTAGAAAATTCCGGTCTGCTTTCTGTGGCAGCATTAAAGCACTTAGAACCGGAAGGCAAGAAAGTGGTTTCTGTCTTAAGTGGTGGTAATATGGACGTTATTACAGTAGCTTCCGTGGTTCAGCATGGTCTGATCCAGCGTGGCAGAATTTTCACACTTTCCGTTCTTCTGCCGGATAAGCCGGGTGAACTTGTAAACGTTGCCCGCATTATTGCAGAAAACCAGGGCAATGTTATCCGTCTTGACCATAACCAGTTTGTCAGCATCAACCGTAACAGTGCGGTGGAACTGACGATTACGATGGAAGCATTTGGTCATGAGCACAAGGAAAAGATTATTAAGGCACTGAGAAAGCAGGGCTATGATCCGAAGTGCACCCAGCCGAAGGGAATGTAAAAGAGCATACAGCGCCTTAAAAGCTTCTTTGGAAAAGAAATAGAAAACCGGGTTCCCGGAAACAGCAGCTTGATGTCTGTTGTTTTCAGAACCCGGTTTTTAGAATAGTTGCCGGTGATGTAAAAAAAATCTGGTGTTACTGCTTGTATTTCTGGTTATCTTTTGTTAAACTAAGTATATTCCCAAAACAACAGACAATAAAAATCGAACAAAGTTTTGCATTTTTCTCTTGACAAAAGAGAACGTGTGCAGTATGATTAGAACAAGAGTTCGAAAAAATGTTCGAGAATAAAAGAACGACAGATAATTGATTTTTGCAATTATGTAACAAGGAGGATTTACAAATGGCAGACAGTGATAAGTTAAAAGCATTAGAGTCCGCATTAGGACAGATAGAAAAACAGTATGGCAAGGGTTCCGTGATGAAGCTTGGTGACAGTGCCGCCCAGATGAATGTGGAGGCAGTCCCGACCGGTTCCTTAAGCCTGGATATTGCCCTTGGTGTCGGTGGTATTCCAAAGGGACGTATTGTAGAGGTATACGGTCCGGAGTCCAGTGGTAAGACTACCGTGGCCTTACATATGGTGGCAGAGGTGCAGAAACGTGGTGGTATTGCAGGATTTATTGATGCAGAGCATGCGCTTGACCCTGTGTATGCCAAAAATATTGGTGTAGATATTGATAATTTATATATTTCCCAGCCGGATAACGGAGAGCAGGCACTGGAGATTACAGAGATCATGGTGCGTTCCGGGGCGATTGATATTGTAATTGTAGACTCTGTAGCTGCCCTTGTTCCAAAGGCAGAAATTGAAGGGGAAATGGGCGACTCCCACGTTGGCCTTCAGGCACGTCTGATGTCCCAGGCATTGAGAAAACTGACGGCAGCCATCAGCCGTTCCAACTGTTTTTTTATTTTTATCAACCAGCACCGTGAAATGGTTGGTGTTATGTTTGCAAATCCGGAAACCACGACCGGTGGCCGTGCTTTAAAGTTCTATTCCTCAGTGCGTATGGATGTCAGAAGAATTGAATCCTTAAAAGTATCCGGTGAGGTAGTGGGCAGTCGTACCCGTATTAAGGTAGTGAAGAACAAGGTGGCTCCGCCATTCCGCGAAGCAGAATTTGATATTATGTTTGGTAAGGGTATTTCCAGGGAAGGAGATATTCTTGACCTGGCAGCCAATGAGAACATCATTATCAAGAGCGGTGCATGGTTTGCCTATAATGATGCCAAGATTGGCCAGGGACGTGAAAATGCCAAAATCTATCTTCGTGAAAATCCGGAAATTATGGAAGAGGTAGAACGCAAGGTGCGTGAAAAGTTTAGTCTGCCGGTAGCTCCGGTGAAAGAAGTTTCTGCAGACGCAGAATAAGTACAATACGATTGAAAGGAAAGGGCTGCTGCAATCAATGGTCGTCGGAAGTTTTTCAGTGCAATATAAGTACTGGAGGGAGCATTCTGCGGCCGGCATTGCAGCAGCCCTTTACAGGTGGCAGATGGAAGAAGAAAAAGAAGTATTATTAAAAGGGAAAAAACGGGCGCTTCAGTTATTAGAGAGAAAAGACTATTCCCGGAAAGAATTGTCTGACCGTCTGAAAAAAGATGGATATGCACAGGAACTGACGGAACAGATTATGGAGTATCTGGACAGTTTTCATTATCTGGATGACGCCAGGGTTGCCGGCAGTTATATCCGGGTCCGCAAAGGACAAAAAAGCAGGAGGGAACTGGAATATCTGCTAAAGCAGAAGGGGATTGGCGAAGAAGAAATAGAACGAGCATTAGAGGAAAATTATTGTAATGAGGATGGCAGTTCCCAGGAAGAAATAGCAATACGCAGACAGTTACGGAAATTTCATGCAGATGAAAATGCGCTGGAAGAGCTGACTTATGAGGAAAAGCAGAAGCTGGCAGCAAAATTATACCGTAAAGGATTTGAACCGGATGCCATACGCAGGGTTCTTTGTATGTAAGACTTTATTTGACTTATTATTTTCAGTGTGCTATTATTTTTAATGACAGTTTTTTACGCTGCTGGTAATGATTCAGTATAGCAAAACACTGGAAGGTAAGGAAACATGAAAAGAAAAAAACGAATGACAGGTCTGGTCTGGGT
>JAGBBW010000105.1 GCA_017938285.1 Lachnospiraceae bacterium | reverse complement strand
GAGTATTAAAGCTGGCTAAGGGCTACAGAGGCTCCAGAAGCAAGCAGTATAGAGTTGCAAAGCAGTCCGTAATGAGAGCATTAACATCCTCTTATGCAGGCAGAAAAGAAAGAAAGAGACAGTTCAGACAGTTATGGATCGCAAGAATCAATGCAGCTGCCAGAATGAATGGTCTTTCTTACAGCAAGTTTATGTATGGTTTAAAGGTTGCTGATGTTCAGATTAACAGAAAGATGTTAGCTGAGTTAGCAGTAAATGATCCAGCAGCTTTCACAGCATTAGCTGAAGTTGCTAAGAGCAAGATTGCATAAATCGAACAACAATGCCCCTGGAAATAGTTTATATTTCCAGGGTTTTTTTCTGCATCCGCACGAAAGGAAAATGTCAGCAAGACAGTATGTCACAAGGAATAGTGTTTGTAATTCATAATTTTGACACATTCTAAGGGTAAGATAGAGGCAGAGAAAGGGAAAGAGGTGTTGTTATGCCGTTGCTGAAAGAACAATTCCATACCATAGAGGAAATATATCGTCTGCCGGAGGGAGAGCGTGCGGAGCTGATAGATGGTCAGATTTACTATATGGCACTGCCGAAGTTCTGGCATCAGAAAATTTTGAATTATATCAATACAAGGATTTACAATTATATTGAAGAACATGGTGGACCGTGCGAAGTAATTCCGGCACCATTTGCTGTATTCTTAAACAACGATGACTATACCTACGTTGAGCCGGATATTTCCGTAATCTGTGACAGGAGCAAACTGGATGACCGTGGCTGTAATGGTGCTCCGGACTGGATTGTTGAAATTGTATCACCGGGCAGTAAGCAGATGGATTATTTCACAAAGCTTTTCAAGTATCGTACAGCAGGGGTGAGGGAATACTGGATTGTAGACCCTCAAAAGAATAGTATTACAGTTTATAATTTTGAGTCAGAAACGGTTTCGGACTATAGTTTTTCCGAGTCTGTAAAAGCAGGCATATACGAGGATTTATCCATAGACTTTTCTGTAATTTCTTTAGAAAATATGTAAAATAAAGTACCACCAGCATTATCATATCATCAAAAAACGGCTGGTGGTATTTTTTTTGCCTAAAATCTTCTCATAATTTTCTAATGGAACATTAATTTGATTATTTCCCCATCTGAATGTAATATGGTAATAGATAAAACGATAAAAAACAGTAATGTTACACAAGGAGGATGTTTATGAGAAAACGTATCAGCAGTACGATATGGGGACTGATTTTTATTGCCATCGGTATCGGTGTGGCCGGAAGCATTGCCGGGGCATGGAGCCTTTCTCCATTTTTTGAAGGATGGTGGACTTTGCTTTTTATTATTCCGGCGGTGACAAGTATCATCGAACATGGTTTTAAAATAACCAATACCATTTTTCTGACGCTTGGTCTGGCACTGTTTGCCTGCAGCAGGGGATATCTGCCATGGGAAGTGCTGTACAAGCTGGCGGTTCCAACGGTAATGATACTGATTGGTCTGGTTATGGTTTTAAAGAATCTGTTTCATCTGGGCAGCAGGCGGGTACAGGTGTCAAATGATATGCGCCGTGAGGAACTTGTGGTGTTCTCCGGAAAGAATTTAGTTGTGAATGACAGCTTTTATGGTATGGATGGTGACGCAGTGTTTGGCGGTCTGACCATTGACCTTCGGAATGCAAAAATCGAACAGGATATTTCCATTGATACCATGGCAGTGTTTGGCGGAGTGGACATTCTGCTTCCGGCTAATGTTTCCGTAAAGTTAAGTGATACCTCCCTGTTTGGAGGCTGCAGTACGACAAGACCGTATCAGCCGGAAACAGGAGTGGTGGTTTATGTTAATGCCATTGCATTATTTGGCGGAGTGGAGGTAAAATAAATGAAACAGGTAATAAAATATGCAGCTGTAGTGTTTGCACTGGTACTGGCAGCCTCCATTATCGGGGGATGTCTTACAGCAGGCGTAGGTGTGGTGCGTATGCTGGTGGATAAAACAGAAGAGCAGAATGGTGCAGAGCGTAATGGAAAAGAGGGAAATGGTCTCTGGTACAGGGATGAGGATGGAGATGTCGTTGTGTTTGGTGTCCGCCTTGGCAATACCGGTGATGTAAAAAGCGGTACAGAAACCTTTACCGCTTCGGAAATTGAGTCCATTCAGCTTGAAGATATGAGTGGAGAACTGACCGTGGAACCGTGGGGACAGGATTACATCGAAGTATGGTATGAGGATATTCCAGAGGATTACGTGATAAAAAAAGCTGGCAGGACGCTGGTAATTGAGAATGAGGTGGATTTTTTCTTTGTAAACTTAAGTTTTGTGGAGACACCAAAAATCAGGATACGGGTTCCGGCAGACAGCGTGTTTGAAGAAGTAGTGATTGATAAAGGTTCCGGCAGTATGAAACTTTCCGGAATTACGGCAGATGTTCTGGAGGTAGACAGTGGTTCCGGTGCTGTCACTATTTCTGAAACAGATTCGGAAGATTTTTATGTGAACAGTGGTTCCGGTTCTGTGAATATTTCCAGGGTGAACGCAGAGGAAATAAGCATAGACAGCGGTTCCGGTGCGGTTATATTGTCGGAAGTAACAGCACAGAATACCATACTGGACAGTGGTTCCGGTACAGTAACAGTAAAAAATTCCATGACGGGGGAAACTTCTGTGGATACAGGCAGTGGTTTTATCAGCTTTGAAGAAGTTACAGCAGAAAATATGGTGCTGGACAGCGGTTCCGGTCGTGTGAATTATACCGGATGGATGAGCGGAGAGTGTGTATTCGAAACAGCAAGTGGTTCTGTCAATCTGGAAGTATATGGTGCAGAAGAAGACTATAATATCCGGGCGGATCTCGGCAGTGGTGGTTTATATATCAATGGCGAAAAAGCCAGGGATACGGAGATTGAGTATGCGGATGCAGAGAATAAGCTGATGTTTGATACCGGCTCCGGCAGGGTATCTGTAAAGTTTAATGAAAAGTAATACATCGATTTGCGGTATAAATCGTTTTGGTTTAGCAAAAACTATCTTCATGGATACAGGCATGTAGAAAGGAAGGTAGTTTTTTTATGGGTGAAAAAGAGCAGTTTTACGCGGAACTTTCCAGGTATAAGACCGCCCTGCGGTCGGATGCCAGTTTTGATGTGGTAGTCCGCGTATTTATGGTATCAGATAAACAGGCAGCGTTTTTCTTTATAGACGGTATGATTAAAGATGAAACCATGCAGAAAATGATGCAGGGGTTTGCTGCCATAAAACCGGAGGATATGCCACAGGATGCGGCGGAGTTTGCCAAATACCAGATACCGTATGTGGAAGTAGAAGTACTGCCGGATATGCAGACAGCGGTAAACAGTGTATTGTCCGGAGCACCGTGTCTTTTGGTGGAAGGATATCATCAGGCGATTTCCATTGATATCCGTACCTATCCGGCAAGAAGTGTGTCGGAGCCGGAAAAAGATAAAGTTATGCGGGGGTCCCGGGATGGTTTTGTGGAAACACTGGTGTTTAATACAGCGTTAATCCGGCGGAGAATCCGTGACCCGAAGCTGACGATGGAATACTGTAATGTCGGAACGGTATCCCATACGGATGTGGTGCTCTGTTACATGACAGACCGGGTGGATGAGCAGTATCTGACGGAAATCAGAAAGCGTATCAACAATATTCAGGTGGAAAGTCTGACGATGAACCAGGAAAGTCTGGCAGAATGTCTGTATGAAAGTTCCTGGTGGAACCCGTTTCCGAAATTTAAGTTTTCTGAACGTCCGGACACCGCATCAGCGGCTGTGCTGGAGGGAAATATCGTGATTCTGGTGGATAATTCCCCGGCAGCCATGATTCTGCCAACTTCCATTTTTGACATCATTGAGGAAGCAGACGACTATTATTTCCCGCCAGTTACAGGAACGTATCTCCGCCTGACCAGAGTGGCAGCCAATGTGCTGGCATTTATACTGACCCCATTATTTCTGCTGCTTATGCAGCAGCCGGACCGTCTTCCGGAGAGTTTTGCCTTTATCGCATTAAAGGAACCGTTAAATATTCCGCTGCTCTGGCAGTTTCTGATTCTGGAATTTTCCATTGACGGACTGCGGCTGGCGGCACTGAATACGCCGAGTATGCTGAGTCTGCCGCTTAGTGTAATTTCCGCCCTTGTCCTTGGCGAATTTGCGGTATCTTCCGGCTGGTTTAATGCGGAGCCGCTGTTGTATATGGCGTTTGTCATTCTGGCAAATTATACGCAGGCCAGCTATGAACTGGGTTATGCCATTAAGTTTCTGCGTATCATTACGCTGGTTCTGACGAACTGGCTTGGTATCTGGGGCTTTGGGGCAGGTATTGCGCTGTGTATTTTCTGTATAGGGTCGAACAAGGCAATTGGAGGAAAGAGTTATGTTTATCCGCTATTTCCGCTGCATTTCAGAAAGCTGATGAAGCGGTTCTTCCGGGTGAGCCTGCTGCATGAGAGTAAACATCAGGGTGGAAATGTGAGACAATAGCAGTTACGGGAATTGAGTTTTTGGATAAATCGTGATAAAATATACGCAAGGGGCAGAACGAAGCTGGCTGCATTTGTGGAGTGCTGCCTTAAAAGAAAAAAAGTTTTGTAACAGCAGAAGGAGGGTTCATTATGTCAACACCACACAACAGCGCACAAAAGGGCGACATTGCCAAAACCGTTTTAATGCCGGGTGACCCACTCCGGGCAAAATATATTGCCGAAAATTATCTGGAAAATGCAACATGCTTTAATACGGTGAGAAATATGTTTGGTTATACTGGAACCTACAAAGGAAAAGAGGTTTCTGTCATGGGCGGCGGCATGGGTATGCCATCCATCGGCATTTATTCCTATGAATTATTTAATTTTTATGATGTGGATGCGATAATCCGTATAGGCTCTGCTGGTGGTATTTCCGATAATGTTAAGTTAAGGGATTTAGTGATTGGTATGGGCGCGTCCACCAATTCCAACTATGCCAGCCAGTACAATCTGCCGGGAACCATTGCACCGATTGCGGATTATGGCCTGCTCCGTAAGGCAGTGGAAACTGCAGAGAGCCGGGGGATTTCTGTAGCAGTCGGTAACATTTTGTCTTCGGATATTTTTTATAATGATGATAATACAGTCAATGACAGGTGGAAGAAGATGCAGATTCTCTGTGTGGAAATGGAAGCAGCGGCTCTTTACTTAAATGCTGCAAGAGCAGGGAAAAAGGCACTTTGTATGCTGACGATTTCCGACCATATTTATACCGGAGAAGCACTTTCGGCGGAAGACCGCCAGAATACCTTCCATGAGATGATGGAGGTTGCACTGGAACTGGCATAAGCTGTGCAGAAATGAAAAAAATTAGAAAAAGAAGGGCTGTCGTACTGCGGCAGCCTTTTATGGAGAAAAATAATGGACAGAACAGAAATTTTTAAAGCAGTGGACCATACCCTGCTGACCCAGACGGCAACCTGGGAGGAAATACGGCAGATTTGTGATGAGGGCATGCAGTACGGCACGGCATCCGTCTGTATTCCTCCGTCTTATGTGAAGCAGGCGAAAGAGTATGCGGGTGACAAGCTTGTCATTTGTACCGTGATTGGTTTTCCAAACGGCTATATGACTACTGCGGCAAAGGAATTTGAAACAAGGGACGCTCTGGCAAATGGTGCGGATGAAATTGATATGGTAATCAATCTTGGCTGGGTAAAGGATGGAAAATATGATCTGGTGGAGCAGGAAATCCGTACATTAAAGGCAGCCTGCGGGGAGAAAATTTTAAAGGTGATTATTGAAACCTGTCTGCTGACAGAGGAAGAAAAAATAAAAATGTGTGAGATTGTGACGAAATCCGGAGCAGATTTTATTAAGACTTCCACTGGATTTTCCAGGGCCGGGGCAACCTTTGCAGATATTGCCCTGTTTGCCACCCACATCGGACCAGAGGTAAAGATGAAGGCGGCCGGAGGAATTTCTTCTTTTGATGATGCAGAGAAATTTATTTTCCTTGGTGCGTCCAGACTGGGAACCAGCCGGATGGTAAAGCTGGCAAAAAATGAGGAAGCCCAGGGGTACTAAGAGGAGAATAAGAGTTACTGTTTCTATGAAGTATAAGGGAACAGGACAGACAGGTAAGGAGAAGGAAGAATGATAACCAGAGAACTGGAACAGAAACTTATGCGTACTGCCATGGAATACCGGAAACGTTCGTATTCTCCGTATTCCGGATATCAGGTAGGGGCGGCACTTCTGGCAGCAGACGGCGGAATTTTTGGTGGCTGCAACATTGAAAATGCGGCATTTTCCCCAACAAACTGTGCAGAACGTACAGCGCTGTTTAAAGCAGTCAGCGAAGGAAAAAAGGAGTTTACGGCCATTGCCATTGTTGGTGGCAGGGCGAAAGGGGAACTGGAATTTTGTTCTCCCTGCGGGGTATGCCGGCAGGCACTGGTGGAATTCTGCGACCCAAAAGAATTTGTTGTATATCTTGGGACAAGTGAGGAAGACTACAAAGGATATCTGTTGGAGGAGCTTCTTCCGTACAGTTTTACACCAAAGAACGTACTTTAGCAGTGCAGAACGAAAATTACCTTCTTTGGAGAGTTTTTCATGAAAAAAAGAATAGCTTTATTGCTTATGATATGTCTGTTTGGCGTAATGTCTGCCGGATGTGCCGGAAGGGAAGCCTATGAAATCGCGCTGGTGACGGACAAGGGAAATGTAGATGACCGGTCCTTTAACCAGGGTGCCTGGGAGGGTGTGGTGGAATTTGCCGGGGAACAGGGAATTTCCCATAAATTCTACCGGCCGGAGGCTTCCACGGATGATGCCTATTTTGCGGCGATTGAGCTGGCCATTCAGGGTGGAGCCAAAGTCATTGTAACACCGGGATATCTCTTTGAAGTGGCGGTGTATTATGCCCAGCTGGCATATCCGGAGGTTACCTTTATTCTGCTGGATGGCACACCACATACAGCGGATTATGCTATTTATGAGACAAAGGAAAACGTGGCAGGTGTTTTGTATGCGGAGGAGGAAGCCGGATATCTTGCAGGATATGCGGCAGTGATGGACGGCATGCGGTGTCTCGGATTTGTAGGAGGCATGGCAGTGCCTTCGGTACAGGCTTTTGGCTATGGCTATCTGCAGGGCATTGAGGCGGCGGCCAGGGAGCTTCTGCTCCCGGCAGATTCGGTACGGGTTATTTACCACTATACCGGAAATTTTGAGGAAAACGATACAAATAAGCAGTCTGCCAGGGCAATGTATGCTTCCGGAGCAGAGGTGATTTTTGCCTGCGGCGGTGCGGCGGGAAAAAGTGTGATTTCTGCGGCAGTGGAAGAGCATAAAAAAGTCATTGGCGTGGATGTGGACCAGCGGTATGACAGCAGTACGGTCATAACTTCGGCAATGAAGGGGTTAAGTGCTTCGGTAAAAGAAGTACTGGAGTCCGTGTATGACGGAACGTTTTCTGAATATGCAGGGAAGGCCACTTATTTTACAGCGGCGAATCATGGCATTGGACTGCCGACAACGGTGGCGGCAGGGGATAACGGAACAGCCTTTGACCGTTTTGTACACTTTACACAGGAAGAATATGAAGCAGTATTTTCCAGACTGGCAGATGGTACCGTGGACCCGGTGCGGACAGTGTCTGTAGCGGATGCGGGCGGCATTGCCACGGCGGAGGAGCTTAAGGCACAGCTGGGGCTGGAATGTGTGACAGTGGAAGTGCGGTAGAAAAATGATAACAGGGAAATCACCGGACAAGTATGAATTATTTCCTGAAATCAGAATGAAAAAGAAGGAATATGGAAATCTTAAAGAGGAGAGATGAGAGGTCTTTCCTCTTTTTATTATGCAGGAGGTGCAGGTTGGAGGAATATGTAATAGAAATGCGTCATATCACAAAGCGGTTCCCCGGTGTCCTTGCCAACGATGACATTACGCTTTGTCTGAAAAAAGGAGAAATTCATGCCCTGTTAGGGGAAAATGGTGCCGGGAAATCAACATTGATGAGTGTGCTGTTTGGCCTGTATCAGCCGGAGAAAGGGGAAATCAGAAAAAACGGCAGGACGGTGAAAATCAACAATCCCAATGATGCCAACCGGCTTGGAATCGGTATGGTGCACCAGCATTTTAAACTGGTGGAGAATTTTACAGTGCTGGAAAATGTCATGCTTGGTATGGAATCCTGCCGGTTTGGTTTTCTGGACAGGACGGAAGCGGAACAGAGGGTACGGGAGTTAAGTGAGCGGTATCATCTGCAGGTAAATCCGGATGCTTTGGTAGAAAAAATTTCCGTGGGCATGCAGCAGAGGGTGGAAATTTTAAAAATGCTGTACCGGGATAACGAAATTTTGATTTTTGATGAGCCTACGGCAGTTCTGGCTCCCCAGGAAATCGGGGAACTTTTACAGATTATGAAAGGTTTTGCGGCAGAAGGAAAGTCAATTTTATTTATAACCCACAAGCTGGGAGAAATTATGGCGGTGGCGGACCGGTGCACCGTGCTTTGTAAGGGAAAATATATTGGAACAGTGGAAATAGAAAAAACAACCAGGGAAGAATTGTCCCGGATGATGGTGGGACGGGAAGTACAGCTGACGGTAGAGAAGCAGGAGCAGTCTGCCGGGGAAGAGGTACTTTCTGTGGAAAAACTGACGGTAGCAGCAAAACATGGAAAGAAGCCGGCGGTACACAATGTATCTTTTTCTGTGCGGTCGGGAGAAATTGTTGGTATTGCAGGAATCGAGGGAAATGGACAGACGGAACTGGTGTATGCGCTTACCGGACTTTTACCAGTGGCAAAAGGAAAACTTATACTGCGGGGGAAGGATATTACAAAGGCTTCCGTAAGGGAGCGTTCCCTGGCTGGCATAAGCCACATTCCGGAGGACCGTCACAGGCATGGGCTGGTACTGGATTTTTCCCTGGCGGAAAATATGGTGCTCCGGCGGTACCGGGAGCCGGAATTTGCGAAGTATGGTTTCTTAAAGAAGGACGCCATGGAAGAGTATGCCAACCGGCTGATTGCCCGGTTTGATGTGAGGAGTGGCAGCGGAGCGGATACGGTGGTGCGCAGTATGTCCGGTGGCAACCAGCAAAAGGCGGTAATTGCCAGGGAGGTGGACAGGGAGCATACCCTGCTGGCAGCAGTGCAGCCTACCAGGGGACTGGATGTGGGGGCGATTGAATTTGTGCAGCGGGAACTGGTAGAATGCCGGGAGAAAGGAAATGCAGTGCTTCTGGTATCGCTGGAACTGGAAGAAATTTTAAATGTCAGCGACCGGATTCTGGTGATGTACGAGGGAGAAATCGTAGGAGAATTTGATCCAAAGAAAACAACAGCCCAAGAACTGGGATATTACATGGCAGGAGCGAAACAGACAGGCGGGACTGCAAAAGAGCAGACAGGAAAGAAGCAGGAAAACAAAAGTCTGGAAGCTTCCGGAAAGGAGGAAGGATAATGCCGGAGCAGAATAGGATACAAAAAATAAGAAATCATCCCGGAAGCGCCTCTTTTCTGGCGACTATCCTGGCAATTTTTTCTGGTTTGCTGCTGGGCTTTCTTATTATGCTGCTGGCAGGACCTTCGGCTGCGGGAAACGGAATTCTGGTAGTGCTGACGGGGGGGATTCCTGTGGCGTTAAACGCAGCCAAACAGCTGGGACAGATTTTTTACCAGGCGGTTCCAGTACTGCTGACCGGGCTTTCTGTGGGATTTGTGTTTAAGCTTGGTTTATTTAATATCGGTGTGGCGGGACAGTATACCATGGGGCTGTTTTTTGCCATGTATGCAGCGTTTTCTTTTCCACTTCCATCAGGGGTACACTGGGTGGTCTGTCTTCTGGCAGGAATGCTTGGCGGAGCCCTATGGGGGACACTGACAGGACTGTTAAAGGCATGGCGGGGCGTCAATGAAGTGATTGCTGCCATTATGTTAAATTACATCGGGATGTATCTGGTGGATATGTGGGTGCAGGGAAATACAGCGATGTATGAGGCTTCCAGGGCGAGGACAAAATATATTCCGGCATCCGCCCAGCTGCCGTCCCTTGGAATTTCCGGGTCTAACTTAAATATTGGTATCTTTTTAGCCATCGGCGCGGCGGTACTGCTGTGGATTGTGTTAAACAAAACCGTATTCGGGTATGAACTGCGGGCAACAGGTCTGAATCCGGACGCTGCTGTTTATGCAGGAATGAACAGCAGGCGGAATATTCTTGTAACCATGCTGATTGGCGGTGCGCTGGCTGGACTCGGCGGAGCCTGCACAATCCTGGCTCCGGCGGTGATTCCGGGGAGCAGCGTAACTTACGAACCGATTAATGTGATTGCCCAGGCCGGATTCCATGGTATTGCGGCAGCACTGCTTGGCGGAGCCAATCCGCTGGGAATCATTTTTTCGGCAATATTCATTTCCCTGATCCGGCGTGGCGGTTCCGCAGCAGCATTGTATGGGTATCGTCTGGAAATTATAGATATAGTGATAGCTGTGGTTATTTACTGCGCTTCGTTTTCCTTGCTGATTCGGGAACTGACAGAAAAAATAGGGCAGAAGAGAACTGGAGCCGGGGCAGAACGGAGTGAAATGACAAAAAAGCATAGAACACGGAAGGAAAGCGGTATGACAGACCGGGGAAAGAAAGAAGGAGGGGATACGGCATGGATACGCTGATATATCTCATACAATGTACTCTTCCAGTGGCGGTTCCGCTGCTGCTGGCTGCTTTGGGCGGCATGTTCAGCGAGCGCAGTGGTGTGGTAAACATTGCCCTGGAGGGAATCATGCTGTTTGGAGCGTTCCTTGGGACGCTGACGGTATTTTTTCTGCAGGACGGCGGTATCTCTGCCCAGGTGCTTCTGCTGGTTGGAATGGTTGCGGCAGCAGTGGCCGGGGCGGTCTATTCCTTACTGCTTGCCGTAGCAGCAGTTTCCTTAAAGGCCAACCAGACCATTGCCGGAACTGCATTAAATATGCTTGTTCCGGCGGTTATGCTTTTGGTTTGCAAGACATTGTTTGACAGTGACGGAATAGCGACAGACGTGTATTTTTTTATTCCGGAGGTTCCGGTTCTGGCAGAGATTCCGGTGATTGGGGAGCTGTTCTTTACAAAAACTTACGCTACGGTGTATCTTGGTCTGGTTCTGCTGGTTCTTTCCACCATACTTCTGTACAAAACCCGGTTTGGTCTGCGTCTGCGTGCCTGCGGGGAACATCCCCAGGCAGCAGCTTCCGTTGGCATTAATGTATACCGTATGCGCTATGCAGGAGTGGTGATTTCCGGAATCCTTGGTGGAACTGGTGGTTTCTTTTATGCGGTAGGCGTCATGAACGGCAACAGTAATGGCTACACCGGAGTGGCAGGTTTTGGATTTCTTGCCCTCGCTGTCATGATTTTTGGACAGTGGCAGCCTGTAAAAATTCTGATTGCTTCCCTGATGTTTGCATTTTTTCGGACAGTTGCATATTCCACCTCGATAATTCCGATTTTATCGTCGATTCCGGTTGACAATTCATACTATAAAATGTTACCATATATAGTGACGATAATAGTACTCATCTTTACCTCCCGGACGGGCAGGGCACCAAAAGCCAGAGGTGTGGTTTACGACAAGGGAAAGAGATAGAGTCACCGAAAAGGGGTTTCGGACCGTCAGTTCCGGACAACAAAGGTTCCCGGATGGGATTTTTGTTGTTACAAAAAGACAAAAGGAGAAGTGGGTTATGGCAAACAGATTTATTTTAAACGAAACATCTTATCATGGAGCAGGTGCGATTCAGGCAATTTCGGATGAAGCAGTCAGAAGAGGCTTTAAGAAGGCACTTGTATGCTCCGACCCTGATTTAATCAAGTTTGGTGTGACAAAGAAGGTAACAGACGTTCTGGACGCTGCAAACCTTGCATATGAAATTTACTCTGATATTAAAGCTAATCCAACCATTGAAAACGTACAGAATGGTGTTGCCGCTTTCAAGGCAGCAGGTGCAGACTACCTGGTAGCCATTGGCGGCGGTTCTTCCATGGATACCGCAAAGGGTATTGGTATTGTAATTGCTAATCCTGAGTTCGCTGATATCAGAAGCCTGGAAGGTGTTGCTCCGACGAAGAATAAGTCCGTGCCGATTTTTGCAGTTCCAACAACTGCGGGTACAGCAGCAGAAGTTACCATTAACTACGTTATTACTGATGCAGAAAAGAACCGTAAGATGGTCTGCGTTGATGTAAATGACATTCCGGTGGTTGCTTTTGTTGACCCGGATATGATGTCCACCATGCCAAAGGGCTTAACAGCCGCTACCGGTATGGATGCGCTGACACACGCTATCGAAGGTTATATTACCGCAGGAGCATGGGAGCTTTCCGATATGTTCCACATTAAGGCAATCGAAATCATTGCAAGAAGTCTTCGTGCAGCCGTAAATAACGAGCCGGCCGGCAGAACCGATATGGCTCTTGGACAGTACGTTGCCGGTATGGGCTTCTCCAATGTAGGTCTTGGTATTGTTCACTCCATGGCTCACCCGCTGGGAGCGTTATATGACACACCACACGGCATTGCAAATGCGATTATCCTTCCAACCGTTATGGAATACAATGCAGAAGCTACCGGTGAAAAGTACCGTGAAATTGCCCGCGCCATGGGTGTTACAGGCGTTGACTCCATGACCCAGGAAGAGTACAGAAAGGCAGCAGTTGACGCAGTAAAGAAGTTATCCGAGGATGTAGGCATTCCGGCTGACTTAAAGGACATTGTAAAGGAAGAGGATATTCCGTTCCTGGCACAGTCTGCGTATGACGATGCCTGCCGTCCGGGCAATCCAAAGGAGACAAGCGTGGAGGATATTACGGCACTGTATAAATCGTTGCTGTAAAAGCCGGACTGGAAGGAAGTACAAAGTAGTGTAAAACAAAATAAAGAAACAAAAGCAAGGGGCGCCAGAAACTTTTTAAGAGGAACTGGCTGCCCCTTAGATTCCGGTTGGTTTTCGAAGAAAAAAGAGCAAATGCCGCAGGAGAAAACGGCTGTTTGCGCCAGTTGTATATAAAATTAAAATTTTTTGAAAATTTCTTTCAAAAAAGTGTTGACAAAAAAGAAAAAGCCTGTTATAATTCCTAATGTACTCGATGAGAGATACAAAACAACTTAAAGTCATGGGATCTTAGCTCAGCTGGGAGAGCATCTGCCTTACAAGCAGAGGGTCATAGGTTCGAGCCCTATAGGTCCCATCCATGGCGAGATAGCTCAGTTGGCCAGAGCACACGGTTCATACCCGTGGTGTCGAGGGTTCGAATCCCCCTCTCGCTACTCGATTAAGAGTGTGGAAACCTTGAAAAATCAAGGATTCCACACTCTTTTGCTTCAAAATCTTTAGTTACATTTAGTTACACTTTTGGATTACGCAACCTTGGAATAAGTTTCATACATTTGGGTTATACATTCCAATTTAATCTTTTGTGTCAAAATATCAATGTAAAAGAACTATGCTTTTTGATAGAGAAGAAAGTCTTTGAAGTAAACTAAGATATTGTAAATAGTGAAAAATGTGATAAATAATGCAATAATGATTTTTAAAGTTTGAATATATTGGAGACGATTTTATGGAATTAAGAATGGCACAAAAGAAAGATTATATGCAAATAGCAATGATGAAATGGTTGCATTGCGAAGAAGATGATGTGGATTATAATACAACAAATTTGGTTGGAGTAGATAAGGATAAATTTCTTCAAGAGTTTACAGAATTCCTAAATGAACATAAAGAATATAAAGTTTTTGTTGCTAGTGATAATGATGTAGTTATTTCTTCAATGTTTGTATATGAAATACCAAAAACACCTAAGCCAAATAGAAAACAAAAATATATTGCATATTTAACAAATGTATATACATTAAAAGAATATCGTAATAAGAAAATAGGAACAAAATTATTAGCATATATAAAAGAATATTTGATAAAAGAAGATTGTGAATTGATGTTTGTATGGCCTAGTGAGAATTCGTTTAATTGGTATTCAAGAAATGATTTCAAACAAGAAAATGAAATTTTTGAATGTTCTTTGTAAAATTAAGAGGTATAGGCAATTTTAATATTATAAAACGGGGCTGTCGCACTAATTTCTTAGTGCGACAGCCCTTTGTTTTTGCAACTAAGTAGTCTTGTTTTGTAAGTCAGTTGTATGATTGTTGAAATTAAGTAAGTGAATAGATATGATAGGTACAGGAGGTGACGCAATGAAACTAATACTTAAGGAAAATCCGGATGTGGAATTAACTGTGACAGTAGAATATCCGAAGCAGAGTAGCCAAGTATCACGCATCATTCAGAAACTTAGAACAGAGGAACAGTTTTTGATTGGTAGTGAGAATGGCAGAAATTATAAAGTCTTGGTGTCAGATGTTTTTTATATAGAAAGTGTTGATAAGCGTACTTTTATATATACAAAAGGAATGGTATTCAGAAGCGAAAAACGCTTGTACCAGTTGGAAAATGAATTGAAAGAATATGATTTTGTGAAAGTGAGCAGAACTTGTTTGGTGAATATTAATGAACTTGTACATATAAAGGTGTTGTCTAATAGTAGATTAGAAGTGGAATTGTCTAATGGAGAGAAAATAATCGTTTCAAGAACTTATATTCCGGAAATAAAGAGAAAGATTTTTATGGAGGTGTAGATGTGAAAAAATATATACAAAAATCATTAATGTTGTCAGCAATAATATGGATTATTGTGACGTTAGTTTCGTTCTTGTGTTTTGAATATAGGGAAGAGATGAAACTGAATTTCTTAATTTTGATTGTGTCGTTTCTAGGTATGGGAATT
>JAGBBW010000104.1 GCA_017938285.1 Lachnospiraceae bacterium | reverse complement strand
TTGGCTCAAGTGTGGCTGTTAGTGTTGTGGGGGCTACCGTTGATTCTACTATCGTAGTCGGAGTGACCCCTTCTGCGGACTGCTGTTTCGCACAGCCAGCATCTGCAACGCCCAGTATTACAAATAAACATAGTAAACATACTTTTCTCATAATTGTTATCCTCTTATATAAACCTGCAGCATTTATCCTACTTCTGTATCCTGTCTGTATTACCATCTCACATGAACACACCTGCTACTCTTCATATGGCATTCCAGAAAACAATTCTTGTGCGGTTTTTCCATGGTTCACTACACTTCCTGTTCCCTGCACATATTCCACATAAATCCAGGCCTCTGTCCCATCCTCCAAACGAAATTTCACCCAATCTCTTGAGGAACCTAGCATTTGAACCGTCTGCGCTTCTACTCTCTTTGTTGGACTTTCTAAATTATCCTCTAAATACATATCTATTATTTCCACCAGTTCAAATACATATGGTGTAGATAGTGGGATATAGTCCCCTACCCGCGTAATTCCACCTTCCTCATCCAGACGATATGTTATACCCGTCAAATACTGGAATAATGGTCCCCACGGCCGGTTTTTTGCCAGAAATATACCATTTCCATAATACTCCGCATTAGTAAACGCACCTCCTCTTGCCTCTAAATAAGCAATATCATGCAATATATCACTATAATATGTAAGTACCTCTTCCCCGTGAGAACCAAGTTCTGTAAAAAAAATCAGATTATAATACTTATCTTCCTTGTCTACATCCACAATCCAGTAAGTCTCCCACATCTGCCTGTAATCTGGGTCAAATGGACGATAGTAAAATTTCCACCGAAAATCCTGCTCCTGTAAAATTCCATTAATATAAATCCCCTCCTCAGCAGTATATATCTGCTCCGGCGCACCATCTCCGTTTAAATCCAGTTCGATACCCTCGCCCTCACTGCACTGGATTTCCGTAAGTCCTTCTGCTTTCGGCTCTACCGGACGGTAGGTAACAGGGACTGAAAGCGTTATGACAGGGGTTGGAGTAATCGTTGGTTCCGGAGTTGGAGTCACTGCCGGCGTTGGGGTTGATGTAACCGTCACACCCCCAACCGTTTCTTTCTCTTGTTCTTTATTTGTCTGACACCCGGAAACCAACATCAAAAGCAGCAGTATACATAACAAAGTCCATTTTCTCATAGTCTTTCCTCCAGTAGCAAGCTGATAGTGCTGTAATTCACGCCTTGTTTTCTATCAAAAGTTTATCTTAACGAAATTTTATTTCATCGTCTTCCCAAAACACAGTTCCCTCTATAATTGTAGCTACATATCCCTGCTGGTTATATCCTGCAAATACTGAAATCTCATTATCAGTACAATTGACGCTGGCTTCATCTGCCGTATAATACTCGGAATCCACCAGATTTCCCTGTTTGTCATACAGCATAACTGCTATATTTTCCACTCCGGCAACAGAGGCTCTTCCTAATCTTTTACATACCACCAACTGGTAACCATCCTCCTTCCCTGTCACGCTGCAGACAATTCCCCGGAATTTGGTCGATGATTCTCTTTCTACCACACTTTCCTTCATAACATCTACAAAAACCTGACTTCCAGTAAGAATTCTTTGTTCTTTGACATATTTCAGTTCTGTAATCTCTACAGCATATGCAAACTCCCAGGTATAAGAAAACTTTTCCGCATAGGAAATCTCTTCATCATATTTTGTCTGCACTTTATTAGAATAGTATAACTTAATTTCTTTCATCAGCTCATTTGTAAAATTCTCTGTTCCACTTTTTCTGGTATACAGTTCCACTTTCCCGTCAGCAGTAAGAACAGGCATATAATCCTGCCACCACTGGACAGTATTCGTGTCTTCCGCTATCTGCCCCATGGAGACCTGTCCGTTCTCCACCCGGTAAATACTCATATCGTAATACTCCACACCGCAATAGTCATTCCGGGCTGTTACAGGAACATACACTGTTTCCTGATACGGAAGAAACGCTGCATGAAATCCATCTTCCGCTATTTTCTTTTCCATAAAAAGCAGTTCTTCCTTCTTCTGGTCATACAGCACAACGTAAATTCGGCCACTCCCTTTTATGGTACCATCCGACAATAATTCTATCTTACTGTTTGAAACGATAGCGGAAACCATGCCTCCCGACTCAAAATATACCACTGTCTGATAGTCTTTATCATTTACAAGAGAAACCAGCTTCTGCTCCATGGGCTTGTCCTGGTTTCGAAACACATAGACCGGAACAGGGGTTGGGGTGACCGTTGGGGTTGAAGTCAGCGTTGGTTCCGGTGTAGAGGTAAGCGTTGGCGTGGCGGTCGGAGTAACTTCCTGCGTTGGCTTAGGCGTGGCTGTTAGTGTTGTGGGAGCTACCGTTGATTCTACTATCATAGTCGGAGTGACCCCTTCTGCGGACTGCTGTTTCGCACAGCCAGCACCAGCAATGCCCAGTATTACAAGTAAACATAGTAAACATAATTTTCTCATAGTGTATTATCCTCCTGAAAAAACATGAAACTGCTTTGTATATTCTACACTTGTATCAATATTCTCTTTCTACTGTCCGGCATTCAGAAAGCCTGAAAAAAGTTCATGTGCCTCTTTTCCTTGATTCACCACTTTACCTATTCCTTCTATATCTTCTACATATATCCACGCTTTTGTACAATCCTCCAACAAAAATTGCACCCATTGTTCCGATGCTGTCAGCATATAAACCGTCTGCGGTTCTACAGAAACAGTTGCACTTTCCAAATCATGTTCCAAATACATATCTATCGTTTCCAGCAATTCCAAGGAAGATGGATTATGCAGTGGAAGATACTCTTCGATTTGTGTAATTCCCCCTTCTTTATTCAAACAGTATGTCACATCCGGATAATACGAAATTATGGAATTTCGTGTTCTTCCCTTCAACACAAATATTCCATTTCCAAAGTATTCTGCCGTACTAAACACTCCCTCTTCAGACATCATTATCTCTTTTCTGGAAATTTCATGTAATATCCCATCATAATAGGTAAGTGACTCATCCCAAAACATCGTCGATGTCACTAAAAAAATCAGATTATAATACTTATCTTCCGTATCCACATCTACAATCCAGTAAGTCTCCCATGCCTGTCTGTAATCCGGTTCAAATGGCTTATAACGAAACTCCCAACCATACTCCTGCTCCTGTAAGATTCCATTGATATATACACCTTCTTCCGCAGTATATATCTGCTCCGGCACACCATCTCCGTTTAAGTCCAGCTCAATACCTTCGCCTGCACTGCACTGGATTTTTGTGACTCCTTCTGCTTCTAATTCTACTGGGTGGTAGGCAACAGGGACCGAGAGGGTAATGACAGGGGTTGGGGTTGGAGTCACTGTCGGCATTGGGGTAGATGTAACCATCGGTGTGACGGTCGGAGTAACTTCCTGCGTTGGTTCAGGCGTGGCAGTCAGTATTACAGGAACCTCTGTTGGTTCTACTGTTGTAGTCGGAGTTGTCTCATCTACAGACGGCTGGTTTGCACAGCTAATGCCAGTAACACTAAGTATTACAAACATACATAGTAAACATAATTTTCTCATCATTGTTATCCTTTCGTATAAAACAATTTATAGCAGTACAGATTGTTTGTCATCTCTAACCACTTCCCTCTATCAGCCTGCTGTTGGAAACCCGGAAAAAATCTCATATAATCTTTTTTCCCCATTTATCACCCAGCTTTTTCCTTCTACATATTCCGCATAAATCCATACTTCTGTACCATCTTCCAGACAAAACTGCACCCAGTTTACTGATGAACAAAGCATATATACCGTCTGCGGTTCTACAGAAATAGTATTACTGTCCATATTATGGTCTGTATACATTTCTGTCGTTTCCAAAAGTTCTAAAGGACATGGATTTTTAAGTGGTAAAAATTCCTCTAACTGCATTATCCCGGTTTCTTTACTCCAATGATACGTTATATCCGGTGAATAGCTAATAATAGAATGCCACGGCACACCTTTCACCCGAAATGTTCCATCTCCAAAATATTCTGCTTCACTAAATTCTTCTCCATACGCACCCATAACTAAAATATCATGTAATGCTCCATCATAAAAAGTTAATGCTTCTGCACCATAAGCAAATGGTACGGAAAATATGAGATTATAATATCCATCTTCCTTATCCACATCTGTAATCCAGTATTTTTCCCATATCTGCCTATAATCCGGGTCAAATGGACGGTAACGGAATTCCCATCGATAATCCTGTACTTGTAAAATGCCATTAATATAAATTCCCTCCTCCGCAGTGTATATCTGCTCCGGCGCACCATCTCCGTTTAAATCCAGTTCGATACCCTCACCTTCACTGCACTGGATTTCCGTAAGTCCTTCTGCTTCCAGTTCTACCGGGTGGTAGGTAACTGGGACAGAGAGTGTGATGACAGAGGTTGGGGTTGGAGTGAACATTGGTTCCGGGGTTGGTTCTGGAGTTGGGGTTAATGTAACCGGTGGGGTTGCGGTAACTGTAACCATCGGGGTTGATTCCGTGGGAACCGTCGGGGTGGCTATTGGAGTAACTTCCTGCGTTGGCTCAGGTGTGGCTGTTATTATTGTAGGACCCTCTTTCAGTTCTACTGTTGTAGTTGGAATTGTTTCATCTACAGACGGCTGACTTGCACAGCCAATGCTAGTAATACTAAGTATTACAAATATACATAGTAAACATAATTTTCTCATAATTGTTATCCTTTTTCCTCTGAATACCTCTATATCTTCTCAGTCTTTCCTGCAACTATTTTCAAAAAAGTCCTCAGCCTGCCGTAGAAAACCCGGAAAACAATTCCTGTGCAGTCTTTCCTTGATTCACCACCCAGCCCTTTCCCTTTATGCGTTCCACATAAATCCAGGCTTCTGTACCATCCTCCAGTCGGAACTGTATCCAGTTTTCCGAAGTCACCAATGTTTGTACTGTTTGTGGCTCTACAACTATTGTGTCGCATTCTAAATCATGGTCTCTGTACATTTTAATAGTTTCCAATAATTCTAATGGATATGGTTCTGGCAATGGTACAAATTCATCCACGCAGATAATTCCGCCTTCTTCATCCAGACGGAATTTAACTTTTGCAAAATATCCCATATTCATTAAGGTTTGCTGTACTCCTTCCACCAGAAATGTACCATCTCCAAAATATTCGGCATCAGTAAACCCACCACCTCTTGTCTCTAAATAGTCTATATCATGCAAAACCCCATCATAATAAGTAAGCACTTCATGAGGCTCAATACTTGACTTCAGGAAAATTAAACCTAAATTATTCACGGCAATGCCACAAAAATGGCTAAAAGCCGCATAGATACTGTGTTTTAACTGTATATTGCTTTTCAACTGATAAGTGAATGCAAAAAGAGCATCCATTTGTGGTAAAATTAAGGTGCCGAATCT